>CAYXGR010000097.1:2133-9954 GCA_964464525.1 uncultured Planctomycetaceae bacterium | reverse complement strand
ACGTCTCAACCCCGACTCAGATGGGAATCCGCCCCGCCTGAACTGTCATGGACCTCCCCGGAGTTGGGATTCCCGGATCCATGACACGACAGGCGGGTCATCGGACCCAGACAAGAAAGACGGCCATGGATGGATGAAACAGCAGGACAAGGATGGACAAAGCACCAGAACAAGCCGCAGGTGATAGATCAAACACGCCGCTTCAGCGGCGTTCCCCACCGAAGGCGGGCTTCAGGCCGGCCCCTTGGGGCCGGTTAAAACGCATCCCCCATTAATTCAGCCCGTTTCAACGGGCTTCCACATAGGGGGCAACTGGTTACCGGCATGGCTCAGAACAACACTCACCTCTTGTGTTATTGACCCGGGATTCACTTTGGCGTGAGGTTCGATCGACTCGCCCGGCGAACGGGTCCGGGTGTTGCCGGGATATGTTATCGACACTTGTAAAGATGATGTCATGTTCATCCATTCCTGAAATGGCGGGATTTACTTAATGCATGCTGCTTGTATTACAGGCATTCCCAATTACCGGCAGGCATGGCGAGTCCGATCAGTCCTGTCCGAGAATCGCCGCGATTCATAACCCATTTTAGAACAAGCAATTCCGAGTTTTTCTCGCTGACGTCCGCCGTTTCTGGCACGTGGTTTGCGGCGATTTCTCCCCGCCGGAAACCGTCAGGTTCCAGAAGTGGACATGAATGCGCATTTGCAGTGGGTCTGCATCGCGCATGGCGTCAATGTCCCCGTCCCATAAGGCCAGGGTGCCGCGAAGGCACAACGCATTTGGAGTGCAAAGTCCGGATTCCACCACTGAAACGAACGAATTCTCACAACAACGAATCACAGGCCTACTATGGATGAGAGGTTGGATCCGGGCCGGGAAGAAATGAGTCGCGAGTGCGCGGAATTTTCTTCCGCAGCGTCAACGGATCGAACCGCCCATGAAGGGTGCGATCTCGACTTTTTTGCAACTGGAGAAAAAACTGCCGGAGGAGAGGAAAGGTTTACGCCGCGAGTGGGGGGCTTGCGACGTGAATTGATCCATCCCGATGGCGCGGTGGGGAGCTTGGGTAAAGCCATGCCAACCCTTCGCCGCCGGGGTGGTCGTCGCGATTCGGGTGAGTAAATGAATCAGCCGGGCACTTGAAACTGCTGTGATGATTCTGAAAGACTCGACGGGCGAGGCCAGGATAACGGATTCGGAGAGACTGGTTGGTCGCCCTCAAAGCATTGGGTGATCACCAACGCATCTTTTGGCCGATTGACGGCCGCTGGAGAGGAACGATATATGCCCCCCGTGATCTGCAATGTAATTCCCTATCGACGTATTGGCCTCTTTTTAATTGCGATCATCTATCCACTGACACTCTTCAGCGCCTCCGACGCCTTGGGACAGCCCACCGGCGGTGTCTGCCTGAGGACGATCACCGCGGACGTCGTCGCGTTGGACCAGACCTTTTTCTGGAATCGACTCGGCGTGTCCCAGCCTCAGGGGATGATGTTCGCCCTGCTGGAGGATGTGGTCGGGCTCAATGGCGGTGCACCAGCGGCTGGGAACGCACGGCTTCGGGATGGCAAACGACCGCGACCGATCGTACTCCGCATGAACGCCGGAGACTGCCTGGAGATACACTTTCAGAACTTCTTGAGTGCGTCTCGAGTCAATCTCGCACAGCCCGCAACACGTACGGCGTCCATCCGCGCAATGGGGATGCAGTTGGTCAACAGCATCATGGACGACGGCTCGTATGTCGGAGCCAACGAAAACAGTCTGGCTGCTCCGGGCAGTGGATCAACGTACACCTACTTTGCGGAACATGAAGGCACCCATCATCTCTACAGCGCCGCCGCCACCGTCGGTGGGGAAGGCGACGGCGGTACGCTCAGTGCGGGTCTGTTCGGAGCCATCAACGTTCAACCGCAAGGAGCGGAATGGTATCGCAGCCAGGTCAGCCGATCCGATATGGATCTGGCGACCTTTGATTTCACTCTGGCGGGCCATCCGATCATTAACTACGACGCGGTCTATCCCACCGGGCACCCGCAGGCGGGCCGACCGATCTTCAAGATGCTCGACGCGGGCTTCCAGATTCGCCACACCGATCTGACGGCGATCATCACCGGACCGGGTCGGGGGTATTTTCCTCCCGGCACCTATACACCCAATCCGATCTATCCCGATCGCCATCAGCCCTTTCGCGAGTTCACGATCATCTATCACGGCGAGATCGGCGCGGTTCAGGCGTTCGGAATGTTCACTGATCCGGTCATGATCCACACACTGGGCAGCGTCGTCGATGGCTTCGCGATCAACTATGGCAGCGGCGGCATCGGCGCGGAGATCATCTCCAATCGTTTCGGCGTCGGCCCGATGTGGGACTGCAACGAGTGCAAGTATGAGGAGTTCTTCCTGTCGGCCTGGGCGTCCGGCGATCCGGCTATGATCGTCGATATTCCGGCGAATGCCGACCAGACGGGCAGCGGCACGGTCACACCCGGCCCCAAGGCCACGATGGCCTACTATCCAGACGATCCATCGAACGTGTATCACAGCTACATCGGCGATCATGTGAAGTTCCGCATTTCGCATGGCGGCCCGAAGGAAGAGCACCTTCACCACCTGCACGCACATCAGTGGCTCTATTCGCCGGATAGCGACAACTCCGCCTATCTGGACAGCCAGGCCATCGGCCCGGGTTCCGCGTACACGTTGGAGATTCCCTATCGCGGCAGCGGCAATCGCAACCAGACGGTGGGCGACTCGATCTTCCACTGCCATTTCTACCCACACTTCGCCCAGGGTATGTGGAGTCTCTGGCGCACACACGACGTATTTGAACAAGGCACCCTTCTGGACATTGATGGACGCCCCGTGCCGGGCGCGCGGGCCTTACCCGACGGAGAGATCGTGGCGGGGACACCGATTCCCTCGATTGTGCCCGTTCCCAGCCTGGTCATGCCTCCCATGCCGGAAGCTGACGTGGATATCGTACAAGTTCCCGGTCAGCCGGGAGGTCAGGTTCAGATCAACGGCGCTGGGAATCCGGGATTTCCTTTTTTCATTCCCGGCGTCGCCGGCCACCGCCCGCCGCATCCACCGATGGACACGATCGACGACGGAGGTCTTCCTCGACATGTCGCCACCGGTGGACAATCATTCAGCATCGAGACGCGACTGGACTTCACGAAGGAACTGCAGATGCTCTCGGCGGTAGAGCTTCCAGAGGCCGGCACACCCGGGGAACTGGCGGCGATGGGCTACCACGCACAGCGGCAGCATCCCAGCTTCACAACCGATGGAACAGCAGGAAATTATCAACTCAACGGCCTGCCGGGTGTTGCCGGGGCGCCCTACGCAGATCCATGTGTTGACGACTTCGGCAACCCGATCGGATCGTCGAGGCTTTATAAAGCGGCGGATATCCAACTCGATGTCGTTCTCAATAAATCCGGGTGGCACTTCCCGCAGACACGGATGATCGCGCTTTGGGAAGACGTCGGCCCGACATTGAATGGCACACGTCCACCCGAGCCTCTATTCTTCCGCGCAAATACCAACGACTGTATCGAATACCAACTTACAAATCTGGTTCCCGGCTACTACGAGATGGACGACTTTCAGGTCCGCACTCCGACCGACATCCTCGGCCAACATATTCACCTCGTAAAGTTCGACGTAACCTCCTCCGACGGAGGTGGCAACGGATGGAACTATGAGGATGGCACGTTCAGCCCCGATGAAGTGCGAGAACGAATTGCAGCGATCCGACAACAGAACGCCTGCACGCCAACCGATCCACGAAACGGCACCTTCGAATGCCCGATCGCACAGGCCCACCCCTTCTTCGGCGGGGGACCGGCAGGAGAATGGATCGGCGCACAAACGACCGTACAACGGTGGTATGCCGACGATGTACTCAACTTGACGGGAGAGGATCGGACACTCCGGACGGTCTTCACTCACGATCACTTCGGCCCCTCGACACACCAACAGGCGGGGCTTTATGCGGGCCTTGTCGTCGAACCCAGGAACAGCGTGTGGCGGAACCCCGAGACGGGTGTGATGATGGGAACGCGCGGCGACGGAGGACCGACCGGCGCACGGGCCGACATTCTCACGGCGAACCCGGCCGACAGCTATCGCGAGTTCATGCTCGAATTCGCGGATTTCCAGCTCGCATACAAGGCAGGAAACAGCGGGTACCCCGATCCCGTCAATGCGATCAATCCACCCCGAGGCGAGGGTGGAGGCGGCCCCGGCGCTCCGTGTCCGGGCGGCGTACCGGCACCGTGTCCCGAGGCGATTTCGGCGGTCGATATTCCGGTGATTGGCCATTTCGGCCACGTAGGCACAATGTCGGTCAATTACCGAAACGAGCCGATCGCACATCGTGTCTTCGATCCGGTGACGATGCAGCAGGCAATGGGCGACGCGGGCGACATGTCCCATGTCTATCGTTCCATCACGCGGGCCGATCCGGCGCTGAATATTCAACCCAGCTTTTATCCACCGCTGACGGGCGGCATTCAGGGAACCGATCCGTACACGCCTCTTCTCCGTGCCTATGAAAACGACAAGGTGCAGATTCGGGCCCTGGTCGGCGCGCAGGAAGAACTTCACAACTTCAGTGTTCACGGGGTCAAGTGGCTGTACGAGCCTTCCAATCCGAACTCTGGATTCCGAAACAGTCAACCCATGGGCATTTCAGAACACTTTGAGCTTGAGTTTACCGTGCCACCTTCCGATGGTCCGGAGCCGTTCTCGGATTATCTGTACATGCCGGATGCTTCGACGCTAGGTCTTGTCGAAGGGTTGTGGGGAATCATGCGTGCCTATGACGGCGATGTCGGTCTGCAAAGCGACCTGCTGCCGCTGCCCAATAATCCGCTTGGAGCAGCACCTCACGCCAATCCACAAGACTTCAACGGTATCTGTCCGAACACAGCGCCCCTGCGGCAATATAACGTGACGGCGACGACCGCCGCGCAGGCCCTTCCATTTGGCACGCTTGTTTACAATTCACGGCAATCGTATGGAGGGCCCATCGACGATCCTGCAGCCATGATCTACGTGCGCAGCGAAGATCTCGATATCAACGGTCAACTCAATCCCGGCGCGCCCGTCGAGCCGCTGATCCTGCGAGCGGCGGCCGGAGATTGCATCGAAGTCACGCTGTTTAACGGTCTGGATCCGACCATGCTCCCCTTCCAGGGACCGGCCAAGGCCTCGAAAGAGGTAGGACTTCATGCCCAGTTGGTCTCCTACGATGTGACGACCGACGATGGAGCCAACGTCGGATTCAATCCGGTGCAGACGGTCTCCCTCGGACAAAGCATGACATACCGTTGGTATGCCGGAAACATCGTCGTCAATCCGGACGGGACGCGAGCGGGTATTCCCGTCGAGTTCGGCTCCGTGTGCCTGCTCCCATCGGATCCGAAGGAACACGCTCGAAAAGGAGCGATGGGCGCGTTGATTATTGAGCCGGAAGGATCGACGTGGGTGGAAGATATCGACTCGCGTGCGTCGGCAACCGTGACAAAGGCAGATGCGACGATTTTTCGTGATTTCGTCCTGGTGATACAGGACACCGTCGATTTGAAGTCTCCGATCTTTGCACTCGGCGGCGGTCCCAATCCGAACCCGGAGGCTCAGTTCTTCGGCTATGCACTGAACTACCGGTCAGAGGCGATGTGGCAACGGATGGGGTTGAACCCGGATTCGCTCACCTATATCGATGATCTCGGCAATATAGACCTCACCAACTCGCTCTCGAACGTTCAGGTGGGAGGTGATCCGGTCACGCCCGTATTCAAGGCCCAGGTTGGAACCCCCGTGCGTTTCCGCGTGTTGTATCCCGGTGGTTCCAGTGAACGCCGGCAGGTGTTTCACCTTCATGGCCACATCTGGGAGGAAGAACCGTTTATCAACAACTCAACGGAGATAGGCCACAATCCACTCTCCGGATGGCAAGGTTCTCGTGGTCGCCTCGGACCGACCAGTCGCTTCGACGCGGTGCTCAAGAATGGCGCCGGCGGCGCGTTCGGCGTTCCGGGTGATTATCTCTTCCGCACCCACGCTTCCGTGCAGCTCGACGGTGGGTTGTGGGGAATCCTTCGCGTCGGTGTGGCTTGCACCAGCGATCTCGATTGTGACGACGGCATTTACTGCAACGGGCAGGAATGGTGTCATCCGGAGTTCGGATGCCAGCCCGGCGAGCCCATCGTCTGTAACGACGGGATCCCCTGCACCGTCGACGCCTGCAACGAGGCCACTCAGTCTTGTGCGAGTAATCTCGTTGATACCGATGGTGACGGAGTACACGACGGCTGTGACAACTGCCCGAACGATCCGAACAAGATCGATCCGGGTATCTGCGGCTGCGGCGTCGCCGAAACCGACAGCGACGGTGATACCGTGCCGGATTGCATCGACCACTGTATCGGCTTCAACGATCTGATCGACACAGATGGAGATACCATCCCCGACGGCTGCGACAACTGTCCTGGCGTTCCCAATCATGGGCAGTTGGATACGAACGGGGATGGCATCGGCGATGCCTGTGACGGAACGATCGATCTGTGCCCCGCTGATCCCAACAAGACCAGCCCTGGCATCTGCGGCTGCGGCGTGCCCGAGTCGACAATCGATACCGACGGCGACGGGATCGTGGACTGCAACGACGTCTGCCCGGGCTTCAACGATCTGGCGGATGCCGATGGGGATGGGGTTCCGGATGCCTGCGATAACTGTGTGCTGGTTCCGAATCCAAACCAGACGGACAGCGACGGGGACGGCGTGGGTGATCTCTGCCTGAATCAACTGGTCGATATGGGCCCGATGAATACGGTGATCGGCTTCCCACAATGGTATCGGGATTCCAATGGCTTCGACTTGGGAGAATGCCTCGACGCAAACGATCCGCTCTGCGGCATCGACCCGGCGATCGACTTGCCCAATCCAGCCGCCCCGGTCTCATTTCCGGATAACTTCCCGGCAGAATCGTTCTACTGGTTTGCCGAGGCCGTCATGCCCACCAACAATGGCGGCACGGCCCTGGTGTTCATGGGACTGGAGCGGGCATTCGGCGGCGCGGGGGCACCCGTGGACGGCGAGCAGATGACCTTCGGTCGGCTTCGCATCCGTGTGGATAACCTCCTGCCCGGCACGCTCTATACCGTGACCCACCCGTTCGGAACCGACACATTTATCTCGACCGGCGGGGGCGTACGGGGCATCAACTTTACCGAGGATATCGGCGGGCCTCCGGGGAACTTCGATATGGCGCTCGGTGGGCGTATCGGTCCCTACCTGATCTGGGATCCAATCGAGTCCGCTCCACCCGCCGGATACGTAGGCGATCCGACCGTTCCACATACCGTTCTTGGCAGTCCGTTTGGCACGAACCTGTTTCGGATCGAGGGGCCGGATGTGGGTGGTCCCGGCGTGAATATGGTCGAGACGAATCTGTTCTTCGTGATGGGAAAGACGAACGCGTTGGATCCGACTCCGTTGTGCTTGAGTGATGCAGATTGTGACGATGGCATATTCTGTAACGGAATAGAAACGTGCGTCGGCGGAATCTGTCAACCCGGCACGCCGTTCAACTGCCTCGCCCTCGATATCGATGGAGACGGCGATTTCAACGGTGCGGATGTCAATGCGATGATCGCCGTCCTCATGGACACGCCGCAGGCGCCGGAGCATGTGCTCCGGGCGGACACGAACGGCGACGGCCTGAATAACGGTGAGGATATTCAACCATTCCTCGACGCGATGTTCGGCATGTAGCCCGTAGGTCCCATGTAGCCCGTAGGTCC
>CAYXGR010000097.1:0-2033 GCA_964464525.1 uncultured Planctomycetaceae bacterium | reverse complement strand
TCCTCGACGCGATGTTCGGCATGTAGCCCGTAGGTCCCATGTAGCCCGTAGGTCCCATGTAGCCCGTAGGTCCAATGTTCGGGCCACGAAACTCAAATAATACACGCGGGGTGCCACCGGCAAGCTCTGCTTGCCGGTGCCGCAACTTCGGTGCTTGGGTGCCATCCCTTCTCAAAAGAGAGGGTGGAGAATTGCACATCACACCCCGCCGCGTTTCTTCGCGATCCACTTTCGCAGGTTGGGTAGCGGCATCGTGTTGATCACATCCTTCGCCCGGACCCAGCCTCGGCGGGCCGTGGTGATGCCGAATCGCATCTGATCGAACTGGGCCGTCGCGTGGGAATCGGTGTTGATCGAGAGTATCGCGCCCGCATCGATCGCCATTCGCAGGTGCATATCCTTCATATCCAGTCGTTGCCACGAAGCATTCAGCTCCAACGCTGTCTGCGTCTCGACCGCCTTTGAGACGACCGCTTCCATGTCCAGGTCCATCGGCTCCCGCCGGTTGATCAGCCGGCCGGTCGGATGCCCCAGCACGCAGACGTAGGGATTCTCCAGGGCCTTCAAGACGCGCGTAGTGATCTTTTTTCGCTCCTGCCGCAGGGCCACGTGTACACTCGCCACGACAAAATCGCAGGCCGACAGGATCGTATCAGGATAATCCAGCGATCCGTCGGAAAGAATGTCGCACTCGCAGCCGGCGAGCACGGTAATCGTATCAAGTCGATTGTCAAGTTTTCGGATCATCTCGATCTGCCGCCACATGCGATCGATCGACAGACCGTTGGCTACGGTGCTGGATCGGGAATGGTCGGTGATGGCGACATACTCGTATCCCATCTCCGATGCCGCCCGCGCCATCGTCTCGGCATCGGCGGTGCCGTCGCTGGCACGGGTGTGGACGTGCAGATCGCCTCGGATGTCCGACCGTTCGATCAGCGCTTCGAGCGTCTCGACGTCGAACTCGCCCCGGTCTTCACGCTGCTCGGGCGGAATCGGCGGCAGTCCGAGTTTCTGATAGATTGCGGTCTCCTCCTCGCCCGCAATACGGCGATCCCCGTCGTACAGTCCCCATTCATTGAGCTTCCACTTTTTCTTCACCGCCATCTCGCGTAAGCGGACATTGTGCTGCTTGCTGCCGGTGAAGTATTGCAACGCCGCACCGAAGGACTCCTTCGGCACCACGCGACAATCGGCCTGAATGGGCTCGCCGTCACGCCGTTCAACGAGAATGCTCCCCTTGGTCTTGCCCGACGCCAGCACCTTCTTAGCTAGAGGCAGATCGGTGAATGCCTTGACGACCGCCGAGCCGTTATTCGATTCGCACAGTACGTCCAAATCGCCGATCGTCTCGCGGCCGCGTCGAAGACTTCCGCTCACCTCGACCCGGCCGACACCCGTCACTTTACGCATTGTTTTCGCCAGTTCCACCGCCAGGGGCCAGGCAAGCCCGAGCGGTGTTCGCCCCGCAGATCGTTCGGCAAAGGCGATCCCATCGGCGATCTGCTCCACGCTCTTGGGCCCCATCCCCTTCAGTTTCGCCAATGCACCGGATTCGATGACACCCTTCAAGTCCGCCATGCAGCAGACGTCTAGCGACTTCCAGACAAGGGCGACCTTTTTCGGGCCCATCCCGGGGATGCGTAGCAATTCCGGCAGACCGGCCGGGATGGATTCGAGCAGTTCGGCGTGCTTGACGATGCGACCGGTCGCAAGATACTCCTCGATCTTCGCGGTCGTCGCCTTCCCGATTCCGGGCAGGCCGCCGAGTTCACCGGCTGATGCCAGTTCCTCGATGTCTCGCGGCAGATCCTTGAGCGTTCGACTCGCGCGGCGATAGGAATTGATACGAAAGATCTTCTCGCCCTTGATTTCAAGCAGGTCGGCGATCTCCGAAAAGACGGCAGCGATTTCCTTGTTCTTCATGATCTGGACTATAGCTCGAAAGATCGGCCGTTCAAGCATTCGATTGCACGAAGGGTGGCAATGTGAAGGCACGATTCCCAGAAGGGTGGCACTGTCAAGGCACGATT
>CAYXGR010000096.1:6065-9986 GCA_964464525.1 uncultured Planctomycetaceae bacterium | reverse complement strand
TTGGAGTCCTCCGGCAACAGGGTTTGATCCGTCGGGATCGATCGCGTGAATTCTATACGTCTTATCCGGCATTATAACCCGTTTCATAGCGAAGGACCGACGAATCGGGCAAGCTCACCACCTCGCTGAAAGGGGATGCCGTCGCGCTTGCAAATTGGGCGAAATCGGACAAGATGCGAGGTTGATGACAAGGACGGGCGGCGCCATGCTGATGCGACAGTCGAAATCGCAGCCGCCGATAGAACGATTAGCAGATGAAAGGTCGGCATTGCGGAGCGCGACGCCACGAAACCCCCTGATTCTCGGTGCCGCGATGTGTCTCATCGTGTGTTCCGCTCCGGTAGCTGCCCAAATGAGCCTCGATTCCGGATCTTCGCGCGGTGTCAGCAGCGCCTTCCTGGAACGCCAACGCGCCCTCGAGCGCGAAAACGAAAGCCGCCTCCGCGAGGCGCTGCCCCCTTCCCAGAAGATCCGACTCGACTACGGCGGATGGTTCAATTCCTATTTCTTCCTGTTCGACGACGGCTTCGAGAGCAGCCGAACCCTTCGCCAGAACGAGCTGAGGCTGTGGGCCTCGCTCAGCGCAGACGAGGGTGTTCACGAAGCCTACGTCCGCATGCGTGCGTCGTACTTCGACTGGAACGCGGGCGATGCCTTCACGCGCAACGAGGATGATCTGGACGGCCCGAACCTCGAGCGCGGCTGGTACCAGTTCGACATCGCCCAGGCCCTGCGCGTCCACGGGGGTGTCGAAAAGCCGTTCGAACTCAAGCTGAAGATGGGCCGCGATCTGGTCTATGCCGGCACCGGCTACGCGATCGACCTGACGCTGGATCATGTGAGTCTCCAGGGCGAGGTGGCGGGTTTTGAAACGACCTTCGTGGCTGGCAAGACCCCGGCGAGCACGGAGAATATCGACCGCAGCCGGCCCGTGGCCGACCACAGCGATCGCGTTTTCCTGATCCTCGAAGAACGCTACAAGGGCTGGGACGAGCATGAACCGTTCGTCTATATCGCCTGGCAGGACGACCACACTACCGAGGATCCGCCGAATCTGTTTCAGCAGTATCGCTACGACTCGCGCTACATCGGCTTCGGTTCGACCGGCGAACTCGTGGACAACCTGCGATACAGCAGCGAGTGGGTGTTCGAGCGGGGCCGCAGCTACAACCATCAGCGGTTTATCAATCGAAGCGACATCAAGTCGTGGGGCTTCGATCATCGGCTGGACTATTACTTCCGCCACAAGACCAAGCCGGTCCTCTCGGCGGAGTGGATGTTTGCGAGCGGAGATGCCAACCGCCTCGGCAGCCCGACCAACGCCGCCGGCGGCAATCGACGCGATCACGTCGATCGCGGATTCGTGGGCTTCGGTTTCCGGGACACGGGCATCGCCTTCTCGCCCCGGCTCAGCAACATCCACGTCTGGCGGTTGGGCGGATCCTTCCGGCCGCTGCCGGAGGTCGAGGCGGCCAAGGATCTGGAGCTGGGGACGGACTGGTTTCTGTTTCAAAAGCATCGTTCCAACGCCGCCGTCAGCGACGGTCTCGCCAACCGCCAGAGCGGCTACCTGGGCTGGGAGATGGACTACTTCGCGAACTATCGTATCTTCAACGATCTGGCGTGGACGGTTCGATTCGGGGCGTTCTTCCCGGGGAAGGCCTTCTCCGACCGCACGACGCGAACCTTCCTCCTGACCGGCGTCACCTGGTCATTCTGATCCGTAGAGGGAATGCCAACACAATCCGCATGGTGCGGTGGATTGAGAATTGGCATGCTTACCCGCCCCGATACTGCCGGGGTGGGTGGGCATGGCACTGGGCACAATGAAGTTGCACTGCTCGAAGCAGTGGCATACGAGCCGGGACGCGGTGCCCATGACATGAGGTTTGGGCATGCCACCTCACCGCCGCACGGGCTGAGGCTCGTGGCTCTACTTTGGGCTTGGTTGTGACACCCGGCCGTGAAGAAAAGACCGGCGGGACGCCGATGCTCCCCATGTTGGATTGCGCTACAATACTTCGATGCCTCGTCCCGCACCCGCCCTCACACTCCTCGGCATGACCTGGCGCAATCTCTATCGCCAGCGGGTTCGTACCTTGTTGACGACCTTGGGCGTGGCCATCGGTGTGATTGCGATCGTCGCCATCAGTGCCGTCGCCCGCGGGCTCCGGCACTCCGTCGACTCGGGGATCCACCTCTTCGGCAGCCAACTGCTCATCTATGAACGTGGGACTGCGATGGATTTCCTCAGCACCCTGGACGAGGAGGAAACCCGCGCCGCCCTGATGGCCGATCCCGATGTCGTGGACACCGCCGCCGGCCAGTCTCACCTCCAAACCCGCGATGGGATTCTTGGCTCGATCCTGATTGTGATCGGCGTCGAGCCCGACGCCTATACCGTGCGCAGACAGAATACCATCCGCGGCCGGCTCATGCGCGCCGACGATGAGGTGAACATCGGGACCGCCCTTTCGCGCAGCATCGGGAAAGACGTGGGGGACACGATCACGATGTACCATCGGCCGTTCAAGATCGTGGGGGTCTATCAACTCGGCAATGTTTTTTTTGATTGGTCGGTCACCATGAAGCTGAAGACGCTTCAAGGTCTGATGGGCCGCGAGGGGAAGGTCACCTGTTTCTACGTCCGACTTCGGGACGGAGCCGATCCCGAGGCGGTGGCCGATCGCCTCGAACGCAACCACCCGCGAATTGCCGCAATCGCCAACGCCGGGCAATACGATAAAGTAGATCAGGGACTTAAATATACGGACTCGTTCGTCTGGGTGATCTCGTTTCTCTCGCTGATCATCGGAACTCTGGTCGTCGCCAACACCATGTGGATGTCCGTCCATCAGCGCACCCGCGAGATCGGCGTCCTCCGCGCCGTCGGCTGGTCTCGGCGCGACGTTATGACGATGATCCTCGTCGAGGCCGCCGGCATCGGCCTGATCGCCTGCGCCGTCGGGTGCGTCCTCGGTGTGGGGTTGGCCTATCTGGCTACCCTGATACCCGTCGCACAGCAATTTGTCGATCCCGTGTTCGGCGGCGGGCCGTTCCTGGCGGCCGGGATCGTCTCCATCTCCGTCAGCGTGCTGGGGGCGCTGTTGCCCGCGTTTCGGGCCGCGCAGATCTCACCCGTCGAGGCGCTTCGATATGAGTGAATCGCAGATTTCAAACTCGCTCGCCATCCGCGCCTGCGGTCTCGTCAAGAAATACGAGAACGGTCGAATCGCGGCGCTTGACGGATTCGACCTCGATGTCGAGCGCGGCGATTTCGTCGCCGTCTGCGGACCCTCCGGCTGCGGCAAGTCTACTTTTCTCAACCTGGTCGCCGCCATCGACCGGCCCGATGTCGGTGAGTTGACCATTTGTGGCCGATCGCTCGAATCCTTACGCGGCGCTGATACCGATCGGTTTCGCGCCTCCGTCGTGGGCCTCGTTTTTCAGCTCCACAACCTGCTGCCCAACCTGAACGCCTTGGAGAATATCCAGGTGCCCATGCTGGGGAACGGCCGGTCCGCCGCCGTGCGGCTCGAGCGTGCCCGCACCCTGCTCGACAGCGTCGGTCTTGCCGATCGATTCGACGCATTGCCCACCACCCTCTCCGGCGGCGAGCGCCAACGCGTCGCCATCGCTCGTGCCCTGGCCAACGAACCGGCCCTGCTGCTGGCCGACGAACCGACCGGTTCGGTCGATTCGAAGACCGGTCAGCGGCTGATCGACCTACTCTCCTCGCTTCGACGCGATCTGAACATGACGCTCGTCGTTGTCACCCACGATCATGCCGTCGCCGAGCGGGCGGAGCGCATTGTTCAGATGCTCGACGGACGGCGTGCGGAGTGACACGCATGCACGTCCCGCCCATATCGGGATGAGGGAACATGATGCACGGTACGCCATGCCCGCGCTTCGCTTGGG
>CAYXGR010000096.1:3782-5965 GCA_964464525.1 uncultured Planctomycetaceae bacterium | reverse complement strand
ATGCCACCCGGCCGTGTGCGTTTAACAGATGGGTCTGATGACCCATCCTACCGGGGGTTTCCCCCGATTGAATCTTCGAGCTGTTCTGAAATGGAGGCCACCGCGTCTTCCGGCGCCACGTCGATCCATTGCGTGGTGTGGAACTTGCGAAACCATGTTCGTTGATGCTTGGCCAGCCGCCGCGTCTGGATCTTGATCTTCTCGACCGCATCCTCGATCGACATCTTGCCGTTGAGGTGTTCGATGATCTGGGCATAGCCGAGAGCCTGCCGGGCCTGTTCGCTCAGCCCCATCGGTTCGGCCAACAGGAACTTGACTTCATCCACGAGACCATTGGCCATCATCGCCCGGACCCGCGCATTGATCCGCCGTGAGGCATCCTCCTTTTCGCGGCGGATGCCCACGATCGTCGCCGGATACCGCAGCCTTTCGGCCGACCATTGACCCTGCTGCTCCGAGAGGGGGCGACCGGTCAGGTGGTGAACCTCCAACGCCCGTTCGATGCGTTTGTAGTCATTGGGATGAACGCGCGAGGCGGCCTCGGGATCGACCCGCGCCAATTCGGTATGAAGCACCGCAAGTCCCTCCCGTTCGGCCCGCTGGCTGAGCTTGGCCCGGAAGTCGGGGTTCGCCGATGGCCCGTCGAACATGCCGTACATCAGCGCCATCAGATACAGTGGCGTGCCGGCTACGAGGAGGGGCAGGCGACCGCGGCCGGTGATGTCGGCGATGGCGGTATCTGCAAGATCGACGCATCGCGCGACGCTGAAGGATTCGGAGGGTTCCAGTACGTCGATGAGATGATGCGGGACGGCGCGGCGCTCTTCGACCGTCGCCTTCGCGGTGCCGACATCCATCCGGCGATAGACCTGCATCGAGTCGATGCTGACGATCTCGGCCCCGAGCCTCTGTGCAAGCCGCAACGCAATCTGCGTCTTGCCGCTGGCCGTCACACCCAACAACAAAACCACGGAGGGTCTTTCTGAGCCGGTTGTCATTTCGGTCGTGATATCACCCACATCCGGCATCCAAATCCGAGCCCCGAGCGCCAGCGAGTGGGTCCGAAGACCCGCGATCTGTACACGAATACCCCGCGCTGGCGCTTGGAGATCGGACAATCCCCGATGATCGTGTTATGAACTCAATCATACCATCCGGCGTCTGGAAATGGGACGCTGTAACGGATCCGTAACTTTCCAGGCGACCGGTACGAGGGCGAGTATCAAACCTCTTTCGCCACTTCAATCTCGGTCACGGACGCAAACCTTTTCTCTATCACCTCTTATGAATCATAGCCGCTCGAAAAGGTGACACAGGTCAAGCTCGCCCTCGTCATCCAGCGAATCATTCTCCAGAAAGTCAGTGTCGCCGCAATGCATTTGGCACGAAATTCGATATAATGGGGAACAATCTCTGTATGGACATCGTTACACTGACTGATACCACGGCTCATCCTGGCTTGGGGGCATAGCGGGTCATTCGTTTCACCCTGCGGATCATCGGAGGCATCGTTGCCTTCGCGAACCAACTTTCACAGGCGGAGAAGAAAAATCAGGAGAAAATAGTATGCGACGATTCATGACTGTCTTAGCGATTGCATTGGCGTGTAGTTTCGGCATTTCCGCCGCCTACGCGGGGCCGGGCTGTTCTGCGAAGAAGGGCTCGAAGGTCAAGTCGACGAAGTCGTCCTGCTCGGCCAAGGCCGCAAGCACGGCCAAGTCCTGCTGCGCATCCAAGGGGTTCCCGAGCCTTACCCGCTTTGTCGGCGACAAGGCCATCGGCTGCCCGATGACTGCGGAAAAAATGGCCAAGGAACAGGGCGCGGAGATCATCTTCGCGATCGGCGACAAGAAGTTCTGCTGCAAGAAGAGCGCGATGAAGGCCCTGGCCAGTGCCTCGGAGGACTATGTCACGCGATTCACCAGCATCGCCTGCGTGATCGACGGCAAGGTCAAGTATTGCGGCGATTCGTGTCGCGGCACCAAGGCCACCCTGACCAGTGCCGGGAGCAAGTCGAGTTGCGGATCCGCCAGGACAACGCTGGCTGGCACCGATCAATGCCATGAAGTCTTCGCGAAGATGATGAAGCTGGCCAAGGCCGACGCGAAGGACTGCTGTGCGGCGACATTAGACAAGTTTGCCAAATCTCTTTGCGACGCCTCCTGCACCAGTGGCAAGAAGGC
>CAYXGR010000096.1:0-3682 GCA_964464525.1 uncultured Planctomycetaceae bacterium | reverse complement strand
GGAAAGGCCTGCTGCAAGGCCGGCAAGAAGGCCAGCCTGGCCAAGGCCGATGGCAAGTCCTCCTGCTCCGCCTCGAAGGCCAAGCTCGCTAAGGCCGACGGGAAGGATTGCTGCAAGACCGCCAAGAACGTGAAGTTCCGCGTCGCTGGCCGCGAGTTCGACAAGTGGGAAGATGCGGTCAAGGCCCGCGACGAGGTTCGTGCTGCCGTGAAGCTTGTCAAGATGAGCTACCTCGTGGATGGCAAGAAGGTGAATTGTTCCTCGCAGATCTGCCCGAAGGCGAAGGCTGCCGGCAAGGTCAAGTTCGTTGTTGCCGACAAGGAGACGAGCTGCGAAATCACTGCCCGCATCACCCTGGCCCGCGCCCGGTTTGAGGCGGCCCAGAATATCGACAATAAGAAGGTTGCATCGATTCCGACTGGTTCCGACGCTTCCAACTAAGTTCTCTGTCCTATTCACAAAGATCGAAAGGGGCCCGCTTAATCGGCGGGCCCTTTTTCATGCGCCGATCGCGATGCACGGATGGGTCTTCCAAGAGTATAACCAACCACAAACGTCATCACCGTGCCGATCGGGAAACACCACACCCACGAGAGAAACTTCGGATCCCCCTGTTCATCGAGCCCGACCTGTAGGCAGTGAAATAGCACACTCACCGCGACGCCGGCCGACACGACGGTGATGTGAATCGCCTTACCCTTCAACCGGATCAGCCCGAGCAGGAAGATCGCAGCCGCGCCGATCCAGACCACCCAGTCGGCCCAGTTGAGATCCATGCCCAGCCAGCCTACCGGGGTCGACTGCACGTGAACGGAGATGCCGAAGATCGTCAGGATCGTGATGGGGACGGCCCATGTAAGACCAGCGTCGTCACGCCGAACCGGCAGGAACGCGAGCAGGAAGATGCCCAGCAGCGGCCCGTAGGTGTAGGCCGTCAACCCGAAGGCCAGGTTTACCACGTTGTCATACTGCTCACTGATCGCGATGCAGGCTGTTGCCATGCCGCAGAGCGCCGCGCCCCAGACGACGATCATACACTTCGACAGATCGATGTCGCTGCTGAGGCGCCGACTGCGAATTCCCAACCTGCCCAGCAATTTCGTGACGGATGTCTTGAATGCGCCGATGGTGGTCTGCGCCAGCGCCGCCAGCGCGGAATCCAGCGAGGAGATGGCGGCTGCGAAGATGGCGGCGACGATGATGCCGCGAACCCCCACGGGTAGTTCGCGGATGATGAAGATGGGCAGCAGATAGTTCTTCCGGGCGGTGTAGTCCGCCTGTTCGTCGGGTGTGAACGGTTGGTGATGAAAATAGGCGAACAGGGCGATCCCGACGCCGAGCATCAGCAGTGCGACGACGATTCCCGAACAACTCCAGATGATCGCCCGACGGGCCTGTGCCGCATTGCGACAACAGAACATCCGCTGGGCCATGACCTGATCCAGCCCGAAGGCGGCCAGATTCAGGAAGGGAAACGCGAGCAGACCGGCCCAGATCGTATACTCGAGCGATGGATCAGTCCGGGTGTCGAGCCATTGGAACTTGGCCGCCGCCTCGGCGCGAACAATCACCTCGTCCAACCCGCCGGGCACGGCGTCGAGGGCGAACAGGAGCATGACGATTGCCCCGACGATGAGCACGCAGAACTGAATCACGTCGGTCCAGATGACCGTGGTGATTCCGCCCATCAGGGTCCAGCCGATGCTGACGATCCCGATAAGCCAGATAGAGGTAACAAGGTCGATGTCCGCGATCTTGCTGAGCAGAAAGGCGGTGACGAAGACCCGCGCGCCCTGCCCGAGAACAGCGCCCAGGAAAAACAGCAGCGTCGTGATCTTCTTGACACGGTTCCCGAGTTGCTGTCCAAGATAGTCGTAGGGGCTGTAGATTTCCTCCCGATAATAGCGAGGAACGAACAGGTACCCGATGGCCACACGCGCCAAAATGGCGCCGGCAGCAAGTTGCAGATAGGTCAGGTTGCCCCCGGCGCGAAAACTGATCGTCGGAACGGCGATGAATGTGATCGCCGAAATCTCGGTGGCGATGATCGATCCGCAGACCGCCCACCATGGCAGCTTCCGACCGGCCAGAAAGAACTCGCGAATGGTCGATTGATTCCCGGCGAGCCGAGCGCCGATCAGCGTGGTCAGGGCCAGATAGACGGCGATCACCCCCCAGTCGATCCATGAGAAGGGGCTGGAGTCGGTGATGATCTGCGCGGGCGCCATGCGTCCACTATGGCGGTAACCGCCCTGTTTGGCGAGTGCCAGCCAGGATCATGGGAATGGGCACGATTCGCGCGATCACGCAAATACGCGGTCACGCAAATAGAAGAAAGAGAATCATCAAAAAGAAACCGATCAGCATCATCCCGGTCACGATCATAAAACAGAGACTCAGGCTGGCGACGGGAACGGCGCTCAATCGATCGCATCGAATTGTCTTATAGACGATGCTGATGCTCAGCGCAAGCGGGATGAGCATGAGCAACCGGCCGATTCCGGTAATGTGGACCGGCTGGATGAACAGATTGGGAAGGTAGTCGCTCATTGTGCTCCTCCCTTCCTGCGCGGAGGGGATCGGGCGGAGACGGTCGACTGCCGGGCCTCGACCCGAGCGAGGGCATCCAGGATGATCAGCAGGTTGAGCAGACCGGCCACTCCGGCATAGACGACGCCGATGTTGGAGGCGGGCCAGGGGGCCTTGAATCGTTCGGCGTCGGGCCTTTGGGCGAGTTGATGGCTGCAGCGCAGGGCGGCCATGGCCTGCGGGCCCATGCAGAACTGAGCGGCGATCCAGAGACCATTTTCCTTCGGCGTCACGGCGGAGCGGACGCCCCCGACGGCGATACCGCCCCAGAAGGTGACCGTCGTCACGACGAAGAAGATCAACGCCCGGTGACGTTCACCGATCCACCAATGGCCCAACCCGGGCAGAAGCCAGGCTAAGATTGCCACAACGGGCAGCGATGAAGCCTTGTTGTCCTGTGATTTTTGGGTCATACGTGTCACGTGGTTAGGGCTTATTTCGGGTGAATCCTGAGACTCCTGTTGGACCAGATTCCAACCCGTGCGTACTGAAAGGCTGCAGGCACCTGTATCCAGGATCCGAAAACACCGTTTTTCAGGCGTTTACGCGGTTACCAGTCGCCGCACGGACCATTGGGATCACCGCAGCGCCCGCATGTGCCGGCCGGCTTGTCTGCGCGGGGTGCGGATGCATGCGCGGAAAATACGCTGATCCGGCGTTCGACGCGCCGACTCTGGCAGGTCGGGCAGGCCACGGATGCCTTCTTATCGGCCGATCGAACCAGTTCTTCGAAGACCGAGTCGCAACTCGGGCAATGGAATTCAAGCATCGGCATCCCGTCAGTCCCTCCTCAACGAGTGATGAAATCACCCTCGCGGATTGGCTTGGAGCAGTATATCACTGGTGCTCAACGCTGCCAATCTGCCCTGTTCACGGTCGAGCTACGGCCGTCGCGGGTGAGAAACCGTGGAGACTGTCTTTTCGTAGGGGTTGCCAAGTCGGCTTGGGTCGATTAAATGAGGTGTCCCCCTTAAGTCTCGCCCGAAACGGCCGCAGGGTCGGCGGGCGAAACAGGCCCCCATCGTCTAGTGGCCTAGGATATCAGGTTCTCATCCTGGAGACCGGGGTTCGAGTCCCCGTGGGGGTGCCATTG
>CAYXGR010000095.1:0-10101 GCA_964464525.1 uncultured Planctomycetaceae bacterium | reverse complement strand
CTACGGGCAGTTCGCACCCAGCAGGCAATCCACGAAGGCGGTGATGTCGGCCGATTCGAAGGTTGCGCTGGCGTTCATGTCGGCGCAGCCGCAGCCTGGGGCGAAGGGGTCGCCGCCGAGGTAGCAGCCGATAAAGCCGTCAATATCGACACCGTTCACGCCATCGGCGCCGCTCATATCGCCGGGCACCGTGGTGCAGACAGGCAGGCTCATGCAACCGGTCGTAGCGGCGAGGTTTGTCTCGATGTAGTCGATCGGGACACCGTTGCCCTCGGAGAGACCGGCGAGACCGTCGGTGGCGGCGATGCCCAGATAGCTGATACGAATATCTCCGTTGAAGAACAGCTCTACCTGGAAGGTGTTGCTGTTGGTTGTGGAGAATTCGGGGACATTCTCGTATGTGACGGCGATTCCGCCGGCGAACTGCTTGTAGCTGATGGTGCCGCCGGCACCCGGGTTCAGGTCGTCGAAGAGCAGGGAGATGCGCGGCACGGCGAAGTGATCGGCGAGGGTTTCGGTTCGATCGGTATCCCCGGCGAGGAAGGTGAGATAGCCGTTGCTGCCGACATGGAACGAAAGGTAATTCGTGCCGTAGAACAAAATCGACTGACCGAAGATGGAGACCACCGCCGAAGAATCGTCGGTCAGGCTGAGGGGGGTTCCGCCGGCCGGGTCGGTCGGCAGGGCGGAGATCGTTTCCATGCAGGCGGCATAATGGTTGGCCGTGCCATTGGGGGTGTAGGTGAAGCTGAGGAAATCGAGATCATTGTCACCGGTAAACGCTTCGGTGAAGTAGTTGACCTGGTCTACGGTGGTGAAGCTGAAGGTTGGCGAAAAGCTGCCCGCGCCGCATCCATTATCGGCATGCACGCGCCAGTAGTGTTGCGTGTTGGAAGCGAGGTCGTGGTTGATCGTGTAATTCGTATCAGCCAGTGTTGCGGTATCGATGATCTGCGTGAAATTATTGTCCAGTGCGATGTCGATCACATAGTTCACAACCTGGGTTGCGGGGGTCCACGTAAAGGAGGGCGCCAGGGCCGTTTCGACCGCGCCGTCGGCCGGTGATGAGAGGGTCGGCGCGGGCGGGATGATGTCGGAGAGATTCATCGTGACGGGGGTGATCTTTCCGCCGGTCGTGGACGATCCGGTGACGTTGAGGGTGTAGGTTCCCGGTGTGGCGCCGGCTGTACCGCTGAGGGTCAGGACGCTGGTCCCCGGCGGGGTGATGGGGTTGATGTCAAAGCTCGCGGTGGTTCCCGCGGGTTCGCCCGAAGCGCTGAGGGTGACCGGATCGGTGAATCCCAGCACCTGGCCGATGTCGATGGTGAAGACGGCGTCGGCGGGGGAGCAGACGTCAAGCTGTGCCGGCGCGGCGGCGATGGTGAAGTCCGGTTGTTCCACGCAGTTGTAGCAGGCGATTGCAAAATCCTGATCGGTGATATCGCCGATGCTGGGAATACCATCGGAGTTGATGTCGGCAGCAACAACACGCAGCGTATAGGCGCCGCTTGCGGTCGGGCCGATGAAGACCCCCTCGGTGTTGTTCATCGTGTCGGAGACGCCACCGGGAACGGACCAGCCATTGACGCCAAAGTCGTTGCCCTTGTACGTGTCAGCTCCGGAGACCACCTCAAGATCGAGATTGTTGTTCCAGGCGGGGGTGCTGCCGCCCATACCATGGCCCGGGGCGTCGGTCCAGACGAGCATGACGCGCATCGGCTGGGTGTCGTCGAGGGCGAAGATGGTTGTCTCCCACTGTTCGCCGGTATTGTTCAAGAGGAGCGGATCGTCGAAGTAGAGCACGTTGACCTGCGGATCGACGACGGCCTCGAGGTTCATACGCCCCCAACCCTGTTTGCTGTCGAAGGGGTGTCCGAGAGTAATGCCGTCGGCATCAAGATGACCGGCCAGATCGTGGGCGGCGGGCAGGAAGGCGGCCTTGATAAGGGCGGGGCTGGGGTCCGCGACGAAACCGGGCAGGCCGCGAAAATACTCAACAAAGAGGGCGACCGCACCGCTGACGTGGGGCGATGCCATCGAAGTGCCGCAGAGCAGTGCATAGCTGCTGCCGGATGTACTCGAATCCACATTGCAGCCGGGGGCGACCATGTGGGGGATGGTGCGACCATCGAGGGCCGGGCCGTGAGCGGAGTTGCCGGAGACATCGTCGATTTCAAGTATCTGGCTGCCGCTACCGGTCTGCATCTTGGTCGAGCCGATGTTGAAGAGATTTTTGGCCTCGTCGGGTGTGCCCTGGCTGCTGGTTCCTCCGTTGCCGTTCATGAAGGAGAGAACGTAGGTGAGCGGCTGGTTGCCGGCGGCGTTTTGATCGGCATCTCGAACACCGATGTCAACCTGCATGGTGTCGTCGTCGTAGCCCTGGGGTGTTCCCGCCGGGCCCCAGCTATTGCCGGAGAGGGATGCGCCATTATTGAAGGAATCGGCCATGATCAGCAGCATGCCATCGGGCTGGGTGAAGTAGGGATTGTATTTCTGCTCGACCAGGTTCGCGCCGGGCGCCACGCCGAGACCGCGAAGGAAGCCGAATCCGTCCAGCGTGCCGGATGATCCGTCGGCGGCCATGATGCCGGCGGTATGGGTGCCGTGGCCGCTGGTGGCGCTGCCGCCGCAGGTGACGCCACTACAGGGGATGAGCCGCGAGATTAGATCGGGGTGATTGTCCTGAACCCCTCCGTCTACATTGGCAATGATGACGCCCGTGCCGTCGAGTCCGACGGAAGCGAGCCATGCCATGTAACCTGGAAAGGCGAGATTGGATCCGTCGACGTTGTTGACGTTGACCTGATCACTCATTTCGCCTCGAAGACCGCCGTCGGTGGGGACAGGTTTGACGCTGTAGACGCCTGGAATCTGGGCGGCAGCCAGGTATTGATCGCCGGAAAGGGTGAGCCGGATGGATGTGAACACGGCGTTGAGATTCCTGGTTTCGATATTGACGGCGCCCAGGGCGGTGAGGGCGTCGAGAATGGGTGTCGGATCGGTGCCACGAAAGACAAGCATACGGGTTCGAATCGGAGCGGCGGGCAGGTTGCGCCATTGCGGCAGAACGCGGTAGGCCGGGACCGACGGGCCGGTCCATCGGACGGCTTCTATCTCGGTCAGCTTGCTTACGTCGGCATCGAGTCCCCAGACGATATAGGTGTGCGGATGGATGTAGTGAATGATATTCACATTGCGGTTTCTCAATTGGTCGAGCCATGCGGTGCGCGTGGGGGCCTTGAACTGAACCAGGTGCATGTCGGGGACATCCTGGCGGATGGCCTCCCACCCGGCGGGATGCGCCGGAGGCGCGAGCAAGGGATCGAAACTCATCTCGCCAAGCCGAAGCGTGTAAGGATCCGGTTGTTCTTCAAAGTCGATGCCGGAGAATTTGAGCGCGGTGAGATCCGCCGCATCGATTTCCATCCAGACGAACGCACCGTAGTCACGGGTCTGTTTCGGTTGCAGGTTGAGCGCGGACAGAGCTGCTCCGGCGCGAGCGGGGATGCGAACCACGGTGGAAACCGTATTGGAAGAGGAGTTCGAATTCTGTTCGGCCCGGGCGGGGGTGGGCAGGATGAGGCAGAAGGCGGCCAAGGATAGAAGGCTTGAACGGAAGGAACGTCGAATCATGGTCAGACTCCGAGCGATGCGTGGTCCCAATTCTAGTTTATTGTTCCTGAAGGAATGCAGTAATGTTATCAGGTAAACGCGGCGCATGACCCACCCACTTGCCGCGATACCATGCATTATACATATTTCGATTAGAAGATGATATAGAGGGGACAGGTCGAGCCGCTCAAAGGGTCCATGACAGTTCCCGCGACACGCAAAAACCGGCATAGGACGGGTCATCAGACCCATCTGTTGATCACGCGGATCAGTAAAATCCGAGCCCCTAGCGCTAGCGAGTGGGGCCTATGATCAATGGACTACTCCAGGAAGAACCCCAACTTGACGCGCCGGAGCCCTGAATATAACCCGAGTAGCATGTCATGGCCCCCCGCTCAAACGTCGAAAAACGGCCTTACCATTGTGCGGTGGATGGGGAGAGACGGGATGGATCAGATCGAGGTGCTGCCCCCGCCAAAGAGGAGGATGATGACCTGCAGAATGGTGGTGAGGATTGCAGTGATGCTGTCCACGAAGAGCAGGATGAGTTGTTCCGAGAGGAAGGCCATGTATCGCACTCCTTAAGATCCATTAGTTTTAACGGATTTGAGGATCAGCTTTCAAACATCGAGGGAATCCGCCATCGATTGACGTGCACCCCGGAAGATCGCTCGAACAAATCACAGTTCATCGTCTTCGTAGAGGGTTTCTCCCGTGATTTGAACATCGGGCACCGTTACGACTTTTTCCGCCAATCGCTGGTAGGCCCCGACGAGATCGCTGCAAATCAGATCGACCCGTCTGCGAAGTTCGCGGCGGTCCTTGATGAGCCGAGAAGAAAGGCGGCGCAACCGTTTGGCCCGGGCGGTCTTCCGGTGAAGGGTGCGACGCTGCCGGACTGCACGACGAACTGAATCCACCAGAGTATCGGGATCCATCGGAGCGGTCATAACATCCGCGGCACCAAGCCGAACGGCGGCGAGAACGCGCTGGGTATCGGGATGTTCATCGAGCAGAATGATCGGCGGAAGCGATGAACAATCGACTCTCAACAGATTCTGCCCGTCGCCGTCGGACAAAAACCGATCAGCCAGAATCACGTCGAACGATCGGGCTTCGATCAAGTCGCGCGCGTCGGTGATTGTATCCACCAGTGTGATGTCGGCATGGAGATTCATGACTATGTGGCGAACGATCGCCGCCGCAGCGGGAGTATCGTCCTGCACAATGAGAATCCGCATGCCGTTTGATTTCTTGTCTGCTTCCTTCACGGCTGTTGACCTCCAACCCGGATGAACCGATCGGACGAATTTACGAACGCGCGATGGGCAGGCTCAATTCGACGCATGTCCCGCGACCCGGCTCGCTTTCGATCCGAATCCCGCCGCCGCCCTGCCGCATCCATCGATGGACTCTCGCCAGGCCAAGGCCTCGGGAGCGCCCCGCCGGTCGATCCGAGAAGAACGGATCCATGGCTCGATGTCGCACCTCGTCCGTCATGCCGCGGCCATTGTCGGATACGGCGATGACGACACTTTCTTCGGTCGGATGCGCACTTGCCTTGACGGACAAACGGCGCGTGCCTGCGTCGGTTGCCTCGATTGCGTTTACGAATAATTCGCGTAACGACGCTTTCAGTTGTTCGGAATCGAACCAGACGCAGGCGGTATCGGACGCGATTTCGACCGTCCACATGCGGTCTTCCAATAATCCGGACGATGCCAGTTCTGCGCGCAGCCGATCGAGGCAGACGTGAAGATCGAGGGTCTCCGGATCAGGCGGTGGAGATTGGGCGAAGTCCATCAGATCGGTCACGATATCACTGCATGCCCGAGCCTGCTGGGAGATGGTATCCAATGTTTCTCGGACATGGTCGTCATCAATTTTTTGACGAAGGGCCTGGGCACGACCGGAAATGACGGCCAGCGGATTGTTGAGCTCGTGGGCGGCGCCTGCGGCCATCGCCACAATTGTCTCCAGTGTCCGAGTCTGGAGCAGCTCACCCTGCGCGGCCACCAAACGCCGGTTGACCTCGGCGAGCTCGTCTCCGAGCGAGACGGCGGCCGTGCGTACTCGAGCCTGTGAAACGGCCAATCCGACTGCGGCAACTAGAGCCTCGATCTCCCCGGATTCCTGCCGGAGTTTCGCGACCGAGGTTGTGGGCAGGCAGAAGAAGGCCCCGGCGATCCAACGATTTTCGCGGACGATCGGCAGCAGCCAGGTCGTGCCATCGCCAAGCCGTCCTCGAAAACGATCGACGACGGGTAGAAAAGCCGGACCCGGCGGGGCGATCCACATGCCGGCCCGGGCCATCTCCACGGCGGCGGCCGCGTCGTCGCTTTCGTCGGGTGCGTCCGAGGGACGCTCCTCGATGGTGCCTTCCTTCGCGCCGTCACAAAAGCCCGTCTCAATCCAGCGTCCATCATCGCTTGTGGCAAACACAACGACGGCCGGAAGTGATAGCGCCCGACGCAGCGCAGCGGCACCCGCGGCGCAAGCCTCGCGGACCGATGCCCTTGGCGAGACAGATTGGTTCAGTAAACGCATCGCGAGAAAGTAGTCCTCCTCACGCCGCAGTCGACGATTCTGTTCGGACAGCTCGGCGTTGGCGGTGGTCAATTCTTCCGTGGTCTGCATCAGGGCGTGGAGGTAGACCTCGCGGGTGTTGATCTCCTCGGCACCGATCCATTCGGCACGTTGCTCGATTTCCTCGCCGACGGATTCGGCGATCCGCACACGGTCCTCTTCCGCCAGGCCGATCCGCTTGGCTAAGTCGCGCGAGGTCGTGAACAGCCGATGATTGCCCGAATAGCCGAATCGCTGTTCGCGGGCGAGGGTGTCCGCCAGGTGAACAACCTGCACGTGGCCACCGCTGGCGACGGAGGGCGGCAGGACCTCGGGAAGTTGATGATGCAGCCAGATGCATTCGGTCAGCTTACTCGGCAGGCCCCAGCGCTCGGCGAGGCGATGGCCGACGACGGTGTGATCGATTCCGAGAATGGCCCGCTCGACGTCGGCGATGTTGGCTCGGGCGTCGTTACTGCGCCGGACGATGCGGGCGAAGGTTTTGGGCATCGCGGTCTGGAGGGCGACTTTGCCGAGATCGTGCAGAAGGCCGCATACGAAGGCCTCCTCCGCAGCGTCGGTGCCTTGCATGACCTGGGCAATCCGCCGGGCGATGCAGGCAACGGCGAGGCAGTGTTTCCAGAATTCGGTGCGATCGAAGCCCCCATGCTGGTCGGGCATTTCGTCATCGCCGAAGACCTCCATGACCTTCAGCGCGAGGGTGATCTGTCGAATCGTCTCGAATCCCAGCATCCGCACGGCGTTCTCGATGTTGACCACGTCCGACCGCACGCCGTGCTCGGCCCGATTCAGAATGGAGAGCACGCGGGCCGTCAGTGCCGGGTCGGTGCGGATAAGATCGATGATTTGTTGGGCATTGGATTTTGAATCCCGGGTGAGGGAGAGGATGCGCGTGGCGATGGGGGCGAGCGGGGGGATGGCGTCGATCTGAGCCAAAACCAGCTCGACCTTCTGCGCATCGATGTTTTTAGGCGCCATCGACGTCATAGCAATCTCATTATTATAATCCCCCAGGCATCACGGCGTGATTGCGTTGCGATGCCCACGCTCACACTGTGAGCAGTTCCACCATTCGATCGATCAACGCTTCGATGTCGAACGGCTTCTTGATAAAATCATCCGCCCCGGCGGAGCGAAGTCCCTCGATTTCCGACGGGTCGACCGCGCCGGAGACGATGATGATCTTCGTACCGGCCAGAGCCTTGTCCCCCCGGATACGCTCGCAGACGATATTGCCGTTGATATCCGGCAGCATGTAATCCAGCAACAGGATATCGGGCTGGAACTCTTTCGTCATGGCCCCGGCGTCGAATCCATTGGCGGCGGTCTTGACCTCGAATCGACCGTCCTGGGTGAGTATGTCCTCGAGCATCTCGACGATGGCAGCATCATCATCGACGATGAGAACCCTCTTCTTACCGGAACCGAGATTCTCCACGGGGATGTTGTGGAACTTCATGAATTCCAAAAGGGTTTCGCGCGGGACGCGGCGGAATTTCGAGCCGGGTATACGGAATCCCTTAAGCTTGCCGCTGTCGAAACACCGGATGACCGTCTGCTGGCTGATACCGCAGATCTCCGCAACCTCGCCGGTTGTGAAGACGGATTTCGCTTGCCAGTTCCCGTTTTTCACGGCATCAAGTGCTTCGGCCACGGCGGTTTCATCCTGCTTGTGATTCCGATGATGGTTTGACCCGCGCATATTACCTATTCCCCCCAGTTTAACAACCCATGAATTATCGTTTATGGGCGGATAAGACTTGATGCCGGGGATGAAGTGAGATCGCACGCGTGGGTGGGGGGTTTGTTTCGGACCTGGGCCATTTCACTATGGTGGAAGTGGATCATCACCGGCAAGCAGAGCTTGCCGGTGGCATCCGGTTCGGATCAGGGGGTTGGAGTGGGGCGGCCCAGGTAGATCATGATCACGGCGATGTCGGCTGGGCTGATGCCGCTGATTCGTTGGGCCTGGCCGAGGCTGCGGGGGGCGATGGCGGTCAGTTTTTCTCGGGCCTCGTGACGGAGTTGGGGCAGTGCCGCGTAGTCGAATCCCTCGGGAATTCGCCGGGATTCCATGCGGCGGAAACGCTCGATCTCGCGATCCTGACGCTCGATGTAGCCGCCGTACTTGGCCTCGATGCGGACGGCGGCGATCGCTTCGTTCAGCAGGGCATCGCTTGCACCTGCTGCTTGCGGGCATTCATCCTTCCATCGGTGCCAGTCGATGGCTGCGGCCTCCTCGGTATTGGCCCGCTTGAGCCACTCGAAATAGCTGCGTCCGTTGTGGCGAAAGCGACGGGTCCAGTCTTCGAAGGCAGTCACCGCGGCGCGCTTGGCGTTGAAGTGATTCCACCGGGCATCATCCACCAGGCCGATCGACCGACCGATGGGTGTGAGTCGAACGTCCGCATTGTCGCTACGCAGCAGCAGGCGATACTCGGCGCGGGAGGTGAACATGCGATACGGCTCGATGGTGCCCTTGGTGACGAGGTCGTCGATCATGACGGCGATGTAGCTCTGGTCGCGGCCCATGACGAGCGGCTCGTGATCCAGCACGCGGGCGGCGGCATTCACACCGGCGACGAGACCCTGGCCCGCCGCCTCCTCGTAGCCGCTGGTGCCGTTGATCTGACCGGCGAGGTAGAGACCGGCGACGGGCTTGGTTTCCAGCGTGGGCCGCGTCTGGTGCGGCGGGACGAAGTCGTACTCGACGGCGTAGCCGGGCTGGACGATCCGGGCATGCTCCAACCCCTCTATGCGGCGGACCATCGGCTCCTGCACATCGACGGGCAGCGAGGTGCTGATGCCGTTGCAATAGATGCGGTCGCTGTCGTATCCCTCGGGTTCGAGAAAGATCTGGTGCCGCGGCTTGTCGGCGAAGCGAACGACCTTGTCCTCGATGCTTGGGCAATAGCGCGGCCCGCGCGTGGTGATCTGCCCGGAATACATCGGGGCGCGATGCAGATTCGACCGGATCAAGTCGTGAACGGACTCGTTGGTGTAGGTGATCCAGCAGTCGATCTGGGGCTGGTTGATCGCGTCGTTCATGAATGAAAACGGCGCGGGCGTTTCGTCGCCGGGCTGGACCTCGAGCCGGTCATAGTCAATGGAATCTCGGGCGATACGCGGCGGGGTGCCGGTTTTTAGTCGGCCGAGCGATAGCCCGAGGCGTTCGAGCGTGGCGCTGAGGCTGACGGCGCTGTCCTCGCCGACTCGGCCGCCTTCGGCCTGGTGCTCGCCTGTGTGCATCAGACCGCGGAGGAAGGTGCCGGTCGTGACGATGATGCAGCGGCAGCGAAAGCCGCGGCCGTCGGCGAGGCGGACGCCGGTGATGGCAAGATGGTCTTCGGCGCGGGCTGTTTCGATGTCCTCGACGCGGCCCTCGATGATCGTGAGATTCGGCGTGTGTTCGAGGGCATCGCGGACGGCGGCGGCATAGAGACGGCGGTCGCACTGTGCGCGAGGGGCGTGGACGGCGGGGCCCTTGCGGCGGTTGAGCATGCGGAACTGGATTCCGCCGGCGTCGGTGGCGAGGCCCATCAGGCCGCCGAGGGCGTCGATCTCGCGGACCATCTGCCCTTTGCCGATGCCACCGATGGCCGGGTTGCAACTCATCCGGCCGAGGGCTTCGCGGTCCATGGTGATCAGCAGCGTGGGCACGCCCAGATGCGCGGCGGCCCAGGCGGCCTCCGCGCCGGCGTGACCGCCGCCGATGATGATGATTTCAGGGTTTACCGGCATGATCATCCATGATAGTCGGCGAGGCGCATCGCTCCAAACAGCCCCGTTTACGGGGGTTGTTGGAACCCCGTTCGCCGTGATTGAGTCATGAAAGACCGGCTGAAGCCGGCTGTCGGACATTGTGAGGGGTACACACCACCGACTGAAGTCGGTGACAAACAA
>CAYXGR010000094.1:0-10144 GCA_964464525.1 uncultured Planctomycetaceae bacterium | reverse complement strand
ACATGATCTCTTCCCAGACCTGGACATCACACGAATATATACGTTGCGACATCCATACTCTCGAGAGGGGGCGATACAATACATCAATGAAGCCGTAGCCCATCTGAACAAAGAGCGTCCGGAGGTTCTTGTTATTCCCAGTACGTACAGCCTCCCGGTATTATGGCTGTTGAACTATGCTCCACGAATCGTTGTTTATTATGTTCTGGAAATGCCGGATGCATTCGGTGCTGATCGTGAACAGTTACAACTCAATCGATACGCAAAAAAAAGGATTGATGTCGCACTGTATCCCGAGATTAACCGAGCCAAACTTCATATCGACGCATTCGGATATCACAGCATTCCTTCCGCTGTTGTTTATAATGCGATTCCGCTAAAAAAGGAAAAACCAGTCCCTGTGCAAGAACGTAATGGGCGCATCCTCTACCAAGGCACGATACACGATGAACTGACCTCTGCAGTATTCTTTCTGGACAAAGAGGTTCAGCGTATTCCGGTTGACCTATATGGAATAATTGATAGCGAGACGGCGGACTTTGATGAAAAAATCAGGCAGATGAACGGCAATGTCCGATATTGCGGCTATGTTGACAATAAGACTTTGGCTGAAAAAAGAGCCTCCTATTCATTCAGCATCATTTATTGGAATCCGATTAACGACAATCAAAAATATGCCTGTCCAAACAAATTCTTTGAGTCGCTGGCAGACGGGATCCCGGTAATTACCGCTCCGCATCCTCAGACAAAAACTCTGACGGAGCGATATGGGTGCGGTCTTATTATGCCCGATTGGTCTCTTGATTCGTTCAAGGCGACCCTGAATGAAGCCTTGGGATTAATTCATACACCGCGGTATGCGGAGATGGTCAATAATTGCCGACGTGCCCACATTGAGGAACTCCATTGGGAGAAACAGTTTGAAAAGGTAAAGTCAGCCTTGACAGGTGTGTTTAGTGCCGAGGAAAGACATCCAAGATACACGGAGCCCTCCCATGTTTCACAAATGAGCGGCGAGGTGCGATTGACGCGGCAGGAGCAGAAGAGTGCAACACTCGATTGATAGAATCGTCGTCACCGGTGCCTCCGGTTTTCTGGGGCGACATTTGCTCCCCGTGCTGCAGGATCGCTACGGCGAGGAGAAGGTCACGGGGCTGAGTTCTCGTGACTATGATCTGATGGAGCCGGATGGGTGGCGGCGGATGCTGACCACGTTGCGACCGGATGTGCTGGTGCATCTGGCGGCCTATTCGGGCGGCATCGGCGCCAACCGGGCCTACCCGGCCGACTTCTATTATCGCAACACGATCCTGACTGCCCATGCGTTTCAGTTTGCCGCAGAGTTTGAGGTGCGCAAGCTGGTCTATCCCATGGGTGGGTGCTCCTATCCCGCAACAGCCACTTCTCCCATCGACGAGAGTCAGATGTGGAACGGCTATCCGCAGCCGGACAGTGCCGGATATTCAAGTGCCAAGAAGATGGGGATCGTTGCCGGCATCGCCTATCGTCAGCAGCATAAACTTTCCACATCCGTCATTATTCCCGGCAACATGTACGGCGAGTACGACAACTTCACCCGCGCCGGCTCGCATGTCATACCCGCCATGATCCGGCGTTATTACGAAGCCAAACTGGAATCTCTGCCGAAGGTCGACATGTGGGGGAGCGGATCTCCCACTCGTGATTTCGTCTATGCCGGTGATGTCGCAAGAGTGATCCCCTATTTCATCGAAGAATATGACTCGCCAGAACCGGTCAACATCTCCTCCGGGACATCCACATCCATTCGCGAATTGGCCGAGGCCATCCAACAGCTTTGCGGTTATGAAGGGACAATCGAATGGGACACGTCGAAGCCCGACGGTCAGGCTGTCAAGATATTTGATGTTGCGAAGTTGAATGAGATGGATATCTACTGCGACACGCCCCTTCAGGACGGGCTTCGAAAAACGATTGAGTGGTTCAGTCGTCATTATGAGAAACAGTCTGACGGGCTGCGGCTGTAAACGAGAGGAATGCCGGCGTGATATTCATCATTGGAGGACGGGGTTTTGTAGGCAGCGCCTTCGCGAGGCTCTTTCAACGTCGACAGATTCCCTTCGAAATAATCACGCGATCCAATTACGAATCATTCAAGGGACGACACTGCGACATTCTCATCAATGCCAATGGGAACTCGAAAAAGTTTCTGGCAAACCAAGACCCGGTCACGGAATTTGCCGCCTCCGTGACATCCGTCGTGGACACCCTTCATAGCCTGTCGTTTGACCAGTACATATTGTGTTCGACCTGCGACGTCTATCCTGATCTCGGCAATCCGATGATGAATCGTGAAGATGCCGCAATTCAGACGGATCTTCTGAGTCGATACGGTTTCCACAAGTATCTCGCCGAGCAACTCGTCCAGCGGGAAGCGGACAATTATTTAATCGTACGATTCGGGGGGTTCGTGGGGGAAGGCCTGAAGAAGAACCCGATCTATGACATCTTGCATGGCGGCCCACTGTGGCTCGATCCGGACAGCGAACTTCAATACATTCGAACGGACATCGCCGCGGAGGCGGTCTGGCATTTTGTGGAGAAGGGGCAGTCCAATGAGATTGTCAATGTTTGCGGAAATGGGCTTGTCAAGCTGAGAGATGTCATGAATCACTTCGGCCGGGATGTCGCCGTACAGGAGGGTAGCCCGCTGTGCGTCTATCAGATCAATATAGATAAAATACAGGTGTGCTTTCCCATACCCGATAGCCGTGATACCGTTTATGAATTTGTGGGCCGCTATGATCAGTCCCACGCTGATCCTCTATCATTGTAGATCAATCGATATAAAGACATACGCCTCCGGGACGGCCAATGGCCCGGGCATCGAGAGTTGAACCGTCATGATATTGTGCAAAACCCCATTAAGAGTCAGTTTCCTCGGCGGCGGCACGGATTTTCCCGCATACTTTCGCAAACACGGCGGCGCGGTTCTCGGTTCGGCCGTCGATCACAATCTTTATCATTCGGTGATGCCATTCCATTCCCGTTTATTCGATTATTCAATCCGTATTGCCTATCGGGAGGTCGAACGCGTTCGGCGCGTGCAGGATATTCAACACGCTCCCTTTCGAGAGGCCATCCAATATGTGGGTTTCGAGCGGGATATCGAAGTCAGCCTGACATCGGACCTGCCCTCATTTTCCGGCCTGGGATCCTCATCCAGTTTTATAGTCGGATTGTTGAACGCACTGTATGCTTTTAAGGGAATGTCGATTCCGAAGCTGGATCTCGCCTACAAGGCCATCGATATCGAGCAGAACATCCTGAAGGAATCGGTCGGATGTCAGGATCAGGTTTTTGCGGCCGTGGGCGGTTTCAATCTGATAGAGTTTACCGAGTCGGACGACATTGTGGTTCATCGCATTCCCATGTCGAGAGAGCGTTTGAAATCGCTGGAGAAACGGCTTCTCTTTTATTACACGGGGATTTCACGCCGTGCTTCTGATCTGGAATCCAGAAAAATGGAGAACCTTTCGGGTATTACGAAACATTTGACTCAAATGCGAAAGTTGGTCGACGACGGTTACCGAGCGATTACGGATGGTGAAAACTTCGATCAACTCGGCATCCTCCTGGACCGAGCCTGGACTCTGAAGAAGCAATTGGCCCAGGGCGTGACCTGCGAAACGATCGATGATATGTACACGGCGGCAAAGGAGGCCGGGGCGCTGGGTGGCAAGCTGCTGGGCGCCGGTGGCGGCGGCTTCCTTCTCTTCTATGTTCCCGAAGACAAGCAACCCCAGGTTCGGCAGGCATTGTCTGATTTCTATGAAATCGATATCTCGCTCAATGCGCCCGGCAGCCAGATTGTTCATGCATAAGCACCCCTGCGTATCCCGCGATTGCATTCGCACGGATCGTGACGATTATGAGATACCGCGCTGTTGCTTTATTTCGCACGGTCATAACCCTGTCCGGAGTGAAGATCGCTTGTGACGCTTGAATGGGACATCGTTTCACCGATTCCCCCTGATAACCCCGTCACGGAAGACGCCGTGATCGACCAGGCCCTTTCGGACAGTCCCGAGCTGGATCACCTGGTTCGGGAATCCGCCTCATCTGATACAGCGGCACTCATCGTTGTGAATGACCCTCAGCGGTCGACACGCACGCGATCGGTGTTGCTCGCTCTGTTCAAGTATCTGAGTCAGCGAGAACTCAAGGTTCGATTTCGCGTGCTGATCGCAACCGGGTCACACCGATTCTCGGAATCGCAAAGGAGGGCATTCGAGCGAGACACCTTCGGCGCGTGTGAACTCAATCTGGAGACCCCTGTCTGGCACCTGGCGGATGAGGATTGCGATCTCGTTGAAATAGACGGATTTCGCCTGCATCGACTGCTGGCCGAATCTCGCTGTATCATACCGATCGGAAGCGTGGAGCCCCACTACTTTGCAGGCTTTACCGGTCCGCACAAAACCGTAACGATCGGCTGTCTTGCCTATCAGGATATCGAACAAAATCACTCCGCTGCGTTGGATCAGGCGTCAGACATTCTGAAACTGGATGACAATCCGGTTCATGTCGGCATTGTTGATATCCTGAATCAACTGACTGCGACCGGAAAACACATAGGTGCCATCGGTCAGGTGGTGTTCGACGAATGTGTGATTGCCTGCTCCGTCGGGGCCCCGTTGGCCGTGCTGGATGCATTACGCCCGACGGCAGAACGGATCTATCACCGCTGGATCGATCAACCGGCGGATATCATCCGGTTGCGAGTCCCCCCTCCACTGGGGAGGAGCCTCTACCAGGCAGATAAGGCCATCAAAAACAACCATCGCGCCGTCCGCGACGGCGGAGGAATTGTGCTGGAAGCGGCCTGCGAGGAGGGGATCGGGCAGGATGCCTTTTGCTCCCTGCTGCGGAGCAGTCATGATCACGCCTCGGCCATGGGTCTCATTCGCCTCAAGGGTTATCGCCTGGGAGATCACAAGGCAGTCCGGCTACGGCAACTGATGGATAAGGCACACCGCGATGTACATCTCATGCTGGTGACACCCGGCCTGTCAAACCAGGGAATGGCGGGCATGAATCTGGAGGTCTTCCCATCCACGGAAGATGCGATCGCTTCGCTATCAGGCACTGTGACCGGCCCGTTTCGACGCGGCCTGATCGTTGAAGATGCTGCCATGCTGACGGTCGCGGCAAAATCCTCGACAGCGAGTTCATGAAAAATATTTCAGCGCAAGGCGTGACCGGCACGAAAGCGACGCGAACGGATCCACTCGAGCATGCGCCCATGTTTGCACCCCATTCCGGCAATCGGTGCATATCGGGGGCCATTCCTGACAAAACGTCGGCTGTGGAAAATCGGGATGATGCGACGGGGGACGATTGTAAGGTCAAGCGTGGCAAGCCGTTGTCAATCTCAGACGACGACGGTCTAAAAGCGGGCGAACGGACTCGAACCGTCAACATCCAGCTTGGAAGGCTGGTGCTCTACCATTGAGCTACACCCGCAAACGCGGTTTTGCTCTACTTAAGCGAGTCATCTTGCTCTACTTAAGCCCCGCCACTATCATCCCGGCAGGAAGCAATCCGGCATTATACCGGGAATTCTGGCATGGCCAAGGCGCGACAACGCATACCGAAGCTGCGGTTCACGACGTGGCGGAAGATCGGTTGGCACGTCGCTTACCGGGACCGCAAAACGGGTACTCCTCGGAAGCATCTATTCAACATTCGCGAGCGGGAACGGGAGCCGGAGGCCCGGATTCTCTACCATGCCTGGGTGCTTGAGCACCTTGGTGGTAGCAACAACGCATCGCATCCCACCCAGGTTGAGCCGGTTCCTCGCCGGCGAAACATCAGCAACGTGCTGTCGGGCAGCCTGCTCGAAATCGCAAGCGGGCTCGTCGAATCCGAACGTGCACGGACTAGACGCGATGATGAGCCCCGGCGACGTGGCACGATTGCGATGGCCGTGTTCCTCGACCGTAAGAAGCAGATTCGCGACTTTCTCGAATTCCTCAACGCCCGCCACGGAGACGGAGCCGTATCACGACTTCGAATTTCCGACTTGTCGATGGAGGACATCGAGTCGTACAACCGGAAGATTGCCGAGCATGGTTACTCCGCCTCACAGGTTTCAAAGCGGATCCAGCTTGTCAAGGGCATCATCGACCGTGCAGGAAGGCCTGAGCACGGGCGCCAAATGCTCACCTGGAATTGGGACTCACGCGATGTAGCCCATGGTCTTCCGCCACGCGAAAGAGTTCTTCCCACGGTGGAACAACTCAAGAAACTTCTGAACGAAACCGACCTTCGGGGAAAGACGATGATCTGGCTTGGCATCGGACTTGGGCTTGGAGCCAGAGACCTTGCGGCCGTACGCGTTGGCCAGATCTCCGAGGATGCGTACGACCTGCGCCGCGGCAAGACCGGTGTCGAACGATTTGGTGAAACGCCTCCATTGGTCTGGTCCTGCATATCGCGGTACCAGGCGGAGCATCGCCGCCCAACCGGTCAGCTTCTTCTTCTCACGCGAAACGGGCTTCCACTGGTCCATTCAAAGTCAAACGCCGTCACCCTCTGGTGGAGTAAGCTCCGCGTAAAGATTGACGAAAGCAAGACGACTCTTTCCGGCTTCTACACGCTTCGGCACCTCGGAGCGACGGAATATGGTTCTCGACCCGGCGCCTCCATCGGCGACGTCAAGCGCTGGCTCGGACATGCGGCCAGCTCGAATATCTCAGATCTCTACATGCGTCCCGTACGGCCCGAGTATCGCGAGGTTGTCGAATGGGTCAGAAAGTTGCTTCGATCATCGAAGATCACTGACTAATTACACGCATATGGTATTGAACACAGGTATTCTGCCTCGCATCATTCGAACAATTCTCACGTATCATCCATCCAATATAGACCCACTGCCTTCGCATGGGTGAACCATTCAGTGCCTTTCCAAGTAGACGACCCACCGGTTCCAGTCGTCGGAAGGTTTACCCTTCCGGTTTCTACGCGGATAGGCGCAGACGCCGTTAATTCCGGCTGCAATCAATTGCGGAACAAAGTTTGAATAAGATTCAAAATCGTGCCATTCTAGGAGATGAACAAACTATGGAGGAGTTCATGGACAACAAACCACTCAAGATCTTCAGACAAGGCGCGATTGCCGCATCTGTCTGGCAACGAACCAGCAAGAACGGATTATTCTATGAGTACACACTCTCCCGTTCTTACAAGCGAGGCGAGGAATCTTGCTATTCGCAGTGTTATCGCGGATACAACGAGATCGCCATGATCCAGGTCATTCGCGACGTATCGACGTTCATCCGAAGCATCGAATCCGATGCCCCCGACACAGTGGACGATGATTCCCATTTGAATGCCGCCTGAAATAACAGGCGTCAATATATGGCCAGGTGATTCCTGCGCGGCCCGTAGGAAGGAGATGGCTTATGGCCAAGTCAAACGAACAAAAGCGACCGGCCCATGAGGTCCGACTCGCCAATATCAAGGCGGTTATCTGGGAGAACGAAACCAGAAACGGCCCGATGCACAATGTTGTGCTCGTTAAGGTTTACAAGGACGGAAACGACTGGAAGGAAACGCGCAGTCTCAGTCGCGATGACCTACTTCTCGCTGCAAAGGTGCTGAATATGGCCCACTCGTGGATGTTTCAGAACCGGGCAACTGGCTCTGAACAGGTTGAAGCGGCATAACCCGAACCAAGACGGATTTCGCCTTCGTGGGACACTCACCTGGCCCACCTTTATCGCAGAACAGGTCCGCTTATGCCGCCCTCACCCCGGCACCCACCCCTGACTTTCCCCTCCTTCGGAATGGCTGCGGCATCAAGCCTGCCGCTCCATGTCAGCACAGCCAGGGCATTGTCTGTGCTCGGTCACGGGCTTCGCGGATCCCAACATTATCCCAGCTCTGCAGTTTCACACCTGATGCATCATGATGCCCTAACGTGAAGATTCGTAAGGAGATGATTATGACTCAGAAACATCCAATTGAAATTATTCGTGAAGGTTCAATCGCCGCGTCTATTTGGGAGCGGGACGGCAAACATGGCCGCTACTTCGATTATACCCTGAGCCGTTCTTACAAGACGGATGAGGGATTCGCGTATTCCATGGCATTCCATGAGCGGGACGCCGAGAAGATCGGGCGAGTCATCATTCGTGCCGCGGAAGCCATCCGCAAAAGGAGCGGAAACTCGATGCCATCGGAGCAAGAATCGCAGGAATCATCGAGTTCCGCCGATCAAACAACATCCATCCCCACTGTATCGGATGGCTGAAATTCGCCAATTGCGGAAAGGCCGATCTGAGAGCCATTAGCAAACACTGAAGCCCGGGGGGGGCATATGGCGGTAGATAGACAACATCATCATGACAGAGCACGGAAGGCCGCGCGGAATGATCTGCAAGCCGAACAAAAACCGCATGGGGGAAGCATGTCGCTCGACACGAGCTTCTTTGCCGGTCATGAAGGAATGTCATCCCAGCCGTATCGCCCTCCCGACGGTGCCTTCTCGCATTGGCTCTCCGTCGAGCAAATCCGCAAACAGCAACGCATGCGTCGTCAATCGGTCATTCAGGCAATGGAATCGGGAGAGCTGCCTTATGAGCGACGTGGCCGCATTCGGTATGCAAGACTCAGCGACGTGATCGCGTGGGAAGAGAGGCGGCTTCAGGGTCATTCAAGGCCTAGCGAACGATCCATCGATCCATATCTTGAAGACTTGGCGGGATAGAGGAGACCACACACCTTGGCGCGACTCTTATATCCACAAACTGATTCAGCGATGAGCACATTCGTGATCCCTCATCGAGACCTGACCCTCAGAGCTTCTCCACACGCCGGCAGTGATGACAATCGACTTGATCCAGTCCTGCCCGTTCCTCCGCGACTCGGGTTTTTGGTTCCTCATTCGATGAGCGAAGGAACACAAAAACCCATTCATAAGGAGGACGAACCATGAAGGCAGATCAAGCAAGGAAACTCACAGACCAGGCACTCGACGAACTCTCGCAGACCCTGCAAAGCGGAAAGAGTGATGCGATGATTGCGTATCTCGACGCGATGAGCCGCTTTCACTGTTATTCGTTCGGCAACATCATGTTGATTGCCTCACAGAAACCGAACGCCACCCATGTCGCGGGTTTTCGCACCTGGAAGCAATTCGGGCGCTTCGTGAAGAAGGGCGAGAAAGGCATTGTCATCATCGCCCCAATGTCGATCAAGAAGAATGGCGAGACCGATGGCGAATCCTTTCTTCGCTTCAAAACGGTCTACGTGTTTGACGTGTCGCAGACTGACGGTGAGCCGCTCCCCGAACCGCCATCCATTTCGGGAAATCCCGGACCTTACACCGACGCCTTGAAGTACTTCATCGCCGATCAGGGTATCGAGCTCGAATACATCAGCAGCCCCGATACCGCGGCTTCTCTCGGTAATGCCGATGGAGCGTCGTACGGGGGGCGCATCGCATTGCGGGACGATCTCAGTTCCGCTGAAGAGTTCTCCGTCCTCGTGCACGAACTCGCTCACGAGATCCTCCACCATGCCGGTCATGGCTCACGGCCTACCAGGGTTGTTCGCGAGACCGAGGCCGAGGCCGTGGCATTCGTCGTTTCGCGCGCCGTTGGACTCGAAACGAACACGGCCGCATCGGACTACATCCAACTCTACCGCGGCGACTCGAAGACGCTCGCTCAGTCGCTTCATCGCATCCAGCGTACGGCGGCGGCCATCATCGAGGCTTCATGCCACAGCAAGGATGAAATCGCAGCTTGACTTCTATCGTGAATATGTGCCATGCTATCGATATGAGTAGACTCAAACTTTTTGGCAGCCTGACGGTCCACACTACAAACTCGACGGCGAGCCCGTCCACGCCGGCAACAGCCTTCAGGCTCGTAAGGACGATGGTACATGGGCCACCGTCTGATTCGAGTACGAGTGGGACCGCAAACGGAACAACGTCCAGCCCTTCCTCATCATGACGCTACGCGATGACCAGGCCGATCTTGATCGACACCCAACCTGAATGCCTATGGCCAGCCTGACTCACCCAGCGATCTCACTGAAACACGCTCATACAGGCTTGTTCACCCGGATAGATTCCATTTCAGGCGGTCCGTGG
>CAYXGR010000093.1:0-10227 GCA_964464525.1 uncultured Planctomycetaceae bacterium | reverse complement strand
GGGCATGGCGGGAATGAATGCCGGGTGCCATGCTTACACGCCCCGGCCTCATCGGATGGGTGGCACGGTCTAACGACGAAGTCGTTAGGCCGTGAGACTCGCGAGCAACTACGGACTGGCCGCATGGAGTCCGAACCGTTCAATAATCCCCCGTTTTCCGCCCTCCCATCGTCGATATCGCACCAATCGATGGACCTTTCCTACCTTGGGAACATAGACTTATCAGAGCGCGGCGGCCCCATCCGTCAGCACGTCCGGGAAAGGAAAGCACCATGACACAGGAAACATTCGAGAAGAAACTCGGCGAATTGACAGCCAGGATCGACGATCTCCCCCCAACACAGCGGGAGTCGCTCAGGAAGCTGGTCGAGGAGACGCGGGACCGCTACGACCGAATCACACACAATGCGGAAAAGGCCCGAGCAGGTCTGGCCGACTGGCGGATCGCGGTCAAGTACCTCGCATTCGACCTCGAGGCCCGTCAGCGCGAGCACCGCGACTGAAGCATTTCATTCCTACCCACCCTTCGAAATGATAATCCAACACAACCGGCGTAGCAGGTTTCGTGAACGGTCACCATATAGATGGTGAGTACGGACAGGTAGCAAAGAATCGCATTATTGTGTTCGAGTTTCCCTTTCACGATGTTCCGCATGATCAACAGATGGGTCAGATGACCGATCCTACGGCTCAGCATGCTTACCCATCACGATACGGCCGTGACGTGTAAGCATGGCACCCGCTACTCGAAACTCGTAACTGTAAACTCGAAACCCAATCAATGCGAGACCGGGCAACCGCCCGATTTCGGCGTCGGCTCACGGCCGTACACCTCGTGCTTCGGCCGCGCCGAGAGGATCTTCTCCTTGCCCCAATCGACGACATTCTTGAACTGTTCCGACGCGATGAAGGCGTCGAAGGCCGCCTCGTCGCTCCACTGCGAGACGATCAGGTAGGACAGCGACTTCGACACGTCGCGATACAGATGCGATTCGCCGTGGCCGGGCATCTTCTCCATGACCCCCAGCACCTTGTAGAACACCTTCTCGAATTCCTCCGCCTTGCCCTCGATGACATCATAATTCATGCCGATGGTAACCATGGTGGTTGCTCCCTATTTCCATTGACTCAGGATGAGTATTCCGTCAAACCCGGTTCCGGACGGATCTGTTATCGGCAGCGCCGCCCACGGAGTGTAGCATTCAATTGTGAATTCAGCGAGCGATGAATGCCCCGCCCAAGTCGAAAATCCGATCTGCCGATATAGTGGAGGGCACAGGTCTATCCGTAGCGAGAATCACGTCGGATTCGCTACCACTCGGCATACCGGCTCCGAACCCTGGAACACGACAGCATGTCCGCCTCCGGTTACATTCCCACCATTATTGTGAATCACCCCAGCCCAGCTCGAATCGATGATCGTGCGGCCACCCTGCGCGGAATCTGCACGATCGCCGCCATCACCTTCATCTCCATGCTGCCGGTCACGATTCTGGTCGCGCCGCTGAAGGAGTTGATCGCGGTCCGCTACGGAGCGACGCCGTTCTGGACCCACAGCTTCATGTCGGCCAACATGATCGGGGCCATCCTGGGCGCGCCGCTGATCGCCCTCCTGGCCGATCGCAATCGGCTTCGTCGCCGCGTCGCGGCCCTGGCGCTGGCGGCGGACGCGGTCCTGCTGGCGTCGATGGCGGTGATGCCGAGCCTGACCGCCATCCTGATCGTGCGACTCTTCGAAGGCGTCGCCCACATTCTCGCCCTGAGCACCCTCATGGCCATGGGTTCGGCCTGGGCCGACCGGACGCACCGGGGTCGCGCCATGGGGATCATCGGCGCCGCGATGATGTTTGGCACGGCCTGCGGAACACGGCTCGGCGGATTGATCTGGTCCCATCTGACGGCGTCCCAATGGATCTTCCTCGTTGCCGGGGCCATTGCCGGTGTGGCCGCGTTTGGGATGCTCTTATTCGTACGAGAGGCCCCACAAGAGCACCGTCCCGAAAAACAAAAACGCAGCCCTTTCGCGTTACTCCGTCGAAATCCATGCCTGATCGCCGCCTATGCCTATGCGTTTATCGATCGCCTCTGCGTCGGCGTCGTGATCAGCACGTTCACTCTGTTTCTCGCCGAGTCGCACGGGCTCGATCCGAGGGCGCGCAGCCTGCTGTTGGTGATGTTTCTGCTTCCCTTCGCGATGCTCGTGGTTCCCGCCGGATGGCTGGCCGATCGTATCGGACGGATCGGCCCGATGGCGCTCGGTTCCATCGGATTCGGCGTCGTATTCGGGTGCTACGGATTCCTGCCGATCGGCGATCTCTACCTGGCCATGCTGCTCTCCGGCATCTTCAGCGCGATCATGTTCGCACCCAATCTGACGCTCTGTGCCGATCTGGCGCCACCGGAACAACGCGGCGCGGCCTTCACGGGCTTCAACATCGCCGGATCGCTGGGCTTCGTCCTCGGCCCCCTCATGGCCGGTGGTCTGTTCACCCTGCTGGCCCATCGCGGCACACCCGCCTCGGCCTATCAGGCTACCTTTATGGCCACAGGCGCGTTGGAGATTCTCTGTGCCCTCCTGACGTTGCCATTTCTCCTGCGACTTCGTCGCGCCGGCGTCACGCGGTAGGGAAACGTCAAAACGCCGAAACGCCGAAACGTCAAAAAATCAAAAAATCAAAAAGTCAAAAAGTCAAAATAAAAGAAGAAGATGAAAAAAAACTCGTGCTTCCAGATAATCGCACAGCGACAGAGCAGAATCACATGCCACTCATTGCCCCGAAGTGTCACACGCATCTTTTTTGCCCCGAAGGGGCGCAACATGTCAGCCCAGGGCAGAGCGAAGCGCCGCCCTGGGTCAGTAGCCCCACCGACACCCAGCCCTGAAGGGGCGATACAATCGGGTGATTCAAGTTCGTTCTTTCACCAGGGTCCACTTAGTGAGGTGTGATTCCCCTATCCTTGCAACGCAAAAGATGGTGCGCCCGGTTCGCACCGGCAAGCAGAGCTTGCCGGTGGCACCCCGTGGGTTTGGGAACGGCGCCGGCTATGTCATAGCGTGCAATTGAGTGAGGGCGTTTGAGATGGTGGTGGGAATCTTTTGGAGTGAGGCGACTTGATCAATGCAGCCCGTCTCGAAGGCCGCCTTGGGCATGCCGTAGACAATGCTCGTTGCCTTGTCCTGTGCAATCGTTTGGCCTCCTTGCTTCTTGAACAGCCGCACGCCGACCGAGCCATCGCACCCCATGCCGGTCATGATCACCCCCACGGCAAGCGGGCCGACCGTCGTGGCGACCGACTCGAACAAGACATCCACGGAAGGCCGAAAGCCCGACACCTTTGGCCCCTTGTCCAAGGTCGCCTTCATTTTGGAACCGCTTTTCTTGATACGAAGGTGTATATTTCCCGGGGCGATCAGCAGCGTGCCGGGTGTTAATATATCCCCCTCCTCGGCCTCCTTCACGTTCAGCTTCGACTCCGAGTTCAGCCGCTTGGCGAAGGGCTTGGTAAAGCCTCCGGGCATGTGCTGAGTCAACACGATGGGGGGGAACGATGCCGGAATCGTCGGGATCATTTCGTGCAAAGTCGCGGGCCCGCCGGCACTGATGCCGATTGCGACGACCGCGCCGGGTGGGAAGTCCGATGCGGGTTCGGGTGGCAGAATGGCGGCCGGTTTTCGACCCAGGGTTCGCCGATTGCTGGCTGCCGCCGTCTCCACGGCGAGGACGACTTTCTTTCGAAAACTTTCCAGTGTGGCCGACTTTTCACCCAGCGGCTTGGCGACATAATCGATGGCCCCTAGCTGCAGGGCCTTGAGCGTCGCCTCCGCCCCTTCCTGCGTTTTCGTCGAAACCATGACGATCGGCAGCGGGTTCTCTTTCATGACCCGCTCGAGCACCTCGAGACCGTCCATGCCCGGCATCTCGATGTCCAGCGTGACGACATTCGGCTTGAGCGACCGGATCTTGGTCAGGCCCTCGTTTCCGTTTTGGGCCGTGCCGATGACCTCGATTCCCTCCGTGCCCGACAGCGCGCTTTTGAGCATGCTGCGCATGAAAACCGAATCGTCAATGATGAGAACGCGCGTGGCCATAGTGGCTCTCCTACAGTTCGTAGCGACACGAAAAGCTAGCCGACGATCACGCGGTTGATGGCTTCTTCAACCCGGTCTTTCTCGAAGGGCTTCACCACGTAGTCGGCTGCCCCGAACTTGAGTGCCTCCATGAGCGGCTGACGCTGATCGATCGCCGATATGACCACGATCTTGGCATCCGGATCCTTCTCCCGGATCTCCTTGAGCGCCTCGAGACCACCCTTTTTGGGCATGATCAGGTCCATGGTCACGAGATCGGGCTTGCATTCATCATATTTCGTGCAGGCCTCTTCGCCGTTGACCGCCTCGTCAACGATCTCACAGTCCATCCCGGTCAGGATGTTCTTGATCATGTGACGCATGAATGCCGCGTCGTCTACAACCAGTACTCTTGTGGACACAGAGTTCTCCTTCAAAGCGTCGGACTCTCAGATCGATTTCGGTTCCGCCCCGATTTGTTGTACTTGCACTTCGCCGGTCGCGGGATCGAGGAGCATCTTACGGCCCTTCGTACCGCCCACATCCTCCGCCACCAGGCGGATGGCGTGTTTGGATAATTGCTCCTTGACGGCCTTGGCGTTTCTCTCACCGATGCCGTTGTCGACATGCGCGCCGAACATCGAGGCCCCGCCCGTAATTTTCGCCGTCAGCCTCTTTCTCTGGCAACCAGCGCTGATCACATCATCGATCAGCCACTGGAGCCCCGTGTCGGCAAACTTGCCCTTGTCGCCTTGACCGTGCTCCGAGGACGGCAGCATGATGTGCGCCAGACCGCCGGTCTTGGCCACACGGTCAAACAGAGCAATGCCAATGCACGAGCCCAGAACGGTCCGGAGCTTCTCCGGGCTCGTCACTACCTTCACTTCAGCAATTCCTACATTTCGCGTGACAGCCATCACACTCCTCTAACCCATGGAACTTTCGATTAATCGTAACGATGCCGGCGAGGGAAGAACGTAATAGGTCCAATCGAGCCATTTGCCATCCACACTGAACGAAGTCTTCGCCATGAACACCTCGTCCCCGACCATGGCCTGCTCAACGAGAATGACTTCCAGAATGGCCTCCAGCATATCGACGTGAAGTTGCGGCGGCGCCGGCTCTGTGTGAATATCCAGCCACTTCGCCCAACTGTTCACGAATGAACTGCTGATAATATTGCCCGTCTCCTGAAGGCACGAACGCGCCATCTCGTTAAGCTCTTGTGTTGTTCCCGGCTCCTGCTGAGTCAGGATGTCCGTCAGTTCCAGCGCGGTTGTCTGGGTCATCACCATCAAAGTATGGCCGTGCATCTGGCTTCCCAACCCCAGATGCAACGCGACAACCGGCTCGTCGGATTCGTCAGGCTGGCATACATCGCGAAGGGGGATTCTCTCAAACCCCTCTGTGCTCAACCGCACCCCCTTGTGGAGCCATTTCGACATGGAGCGGGAGGCGTTGAAGGCGCCGTTGATCGCGATCGTGTGCAGCGCATTCTGCTTGATATCATCACTCTGACACTTGACGCGCATCAGCGATAGCGCCTCGGCCGACGGCAACAAGAGGAACGACCAATCGATCTGCTGGCCGTCCAGCTCGAATTCGGTCTTCGCCATCAGGGCCTCGTCGCCGAGGGTCGCCTGATTGACCAGGAGCGGTTCGATGACCGCACAGGCCAGATCATGCACCACGCTCGGACTCGCGGGGATACACGACAGCTTCAGCCAGGTCGCCAGACAGTTGGTGAATGCACTTCCAACTATGTTGCCCGTCTCCTGAAGACAGGACGCCTCCATCTCGCCTATCGACGTTGTCGTCCCCAACGGAGCGCCAATCATCAGATCCACCAGCGCCATGGCCGCCTTTTCGGGAAACACCAGAAGAACGTCTCCGCCGATGTCTCCATCCAGGTTCATGTAGGCCGCGACGACAACATCGTCCTCGCCCCCTGAGGCCCGAACGATATCCCCGATGGGAACGCTCTCGAATCCGTTTGACGTGAGCCGCACCCCGCGCTTGAACCACTTGGACAACGCCCGAGATGCGTTATAGGCGCTGTTAATGGCCACTGCGTGTAATGCATCCGCGAGATCGGCGGACTGATTTTCAACCTGCAACGACATTCACAACCTCCTTACGCAGCGGATGCCTTTCCTCGCTGTCGATAGCGTCATGCTCGGACGGTGTTGGTTCCGATCCACCCCGCGTCGTAAACATGCCCATCATCGACGCGACATCCAATATCAATGCCACGGCGCCGTCGCCCATAATGGAGGCGCCCGCGATTCCATCGACGTTGCGGAAGTTGTCGGCGAGGCTCTTGATGACAACGTCCTCCTGCCCGATCATCTCATCGACCGCCAGGCCGATGGTTTCATCTTGCGACTCAACGATCACCAACGTCACATTCGGATCATCCCGTGCCGCCGTCTTCAGATCGTCTGCCTCCGTATTAAACACCTGCTCGAAGAGGGCCACCGGGATCACTCGCTCCCGAACCCGAACCACGCGACGCTTCTGGATATATTGAAAACTGGATTGCGGAACCGTGATGATCTCCGCAACCGAATCCAATGGAATTGCATAGACGAACTTTCCGATCCGCGAAATCAGCGCGGTGATGATCGCCAGCGTCAACGGCAGCTTGATCGTCACCGTCGCCCCCTCGCCCACAACGCTGTCAAGCTCGACGGTTCCGTTGATCGAGTCGAGTTTGTTCACGACAATGTCCATGCCCATCCCGCGACCGCTCAGGTCGGTCACAACCTGGGCCGTCGAGAATCCGGGCTTCAGGACATACTGGATGATCTCCTTCTCACTCATCCGTTCGACTTCAGCCTCCGTCGCCAACTCGCGCTCGATGATTTTCGCTCTGACGGCTTCGACATTGATCCCCCGCCCGTCGTCCCGAACTTCGATGCAAATATGGCGGCCGCGATGATAGGCTTCCAGAGTCACCTGCGCCGTCTCCGGCTTGCCGGCTTGCACCCGGTCTTCCGGAGACTCGATGCCGTGATCCACACTGTTGCGGATCATGTGGGTCAGCGGATCACCCAGTTCGTCGATCATCCGCTTGTCCATTTCGGTCGTCTCGCCGTGGAGCACAAGTTCGACATTCTTCCCGGTTGCCCGAGAAATGTCCCGAACCACGCGGCGAAATCGCTGAAACAGCGGCCCGACCGAGACCATCCGCGTCTCCATGATCCGTTTCTGTATCCCCTCAGAGACGGTGTTGAGCGAGTGAAGTGCCTCGGAAAAGTCATTCATCACGCCGCGACCAGCATGCACACGATTGACCAGCCCTTTGACTATTTCGAAATCGTGCGAGAGATGCATGATCGAATCGGACAACTCGCCGATTCGTTTTTGATCGTTCCCCGACGCGGACAGGCCTTTGATTCCTTCACCGAGATGCTCAACGCGATTGGAAATATCATCCACCAGATAGTTGACATTCTGGCCTTGGAAGAGCGGATTGAACCGGCTGTGGATTTGCGCCATGCGGGCCTTGTTAATGACCAATTCACCGCCCAGGTTCATCAGTTGGTCCAATCGCTCGAGATCGACGCGGATCGTCTCACCCACCTTCGCCGGCATCTTGTTCGAAGCGGCAGCTACGGGCGCCGATTTCGACTTGGGCGGCGGAGTCTTGCTTTTGGCCGGAGGCGTCAATTCGGTCGTGCCACTTGATTGCACCTCCACCGGTGCCGCCTTCGGAGGCGCGGGCGCCTTCGGCGTCGACTCCACCTTTGGGGCCGTCGTGGTCTTCGGGGGTTCAACTTCTTCGGTTTCCGTCGTCGAGATCTCCGGGGCCGGGGCCGGGGCGGACGAATCCGTGGAGGCCTGATCGCCCGGTACGAAGTCGGCGCTCGTTGAGACCTCAACGCTTTCAACCGGATAGGTCTCCAGGATCTTCTTCACCTCGTCCGCCGGAGCGGTACACTGGAGTCGGTAAACAATCTCCGTCAATGTCGAGGATCCATCCATAGCGTCGATATCTGGAATCGTCTCCAGAACCGTTCCGATATCCTGCAACTTGTTGTTGATCAGATAGGCCTGAATCTCAGATTCAACGTAGTCCTTGGGAAACGTCACCCGGACCACCCACTCGCCATCATTAGAGGAAACCTCAATTTCGGATGAAACGCCGGTCGCCTCTGAAGCCGGTGGTTGCTCCTGCACACCCTCGGGGGAAGAATCAGAGGACCCAACCCACTCATCGAACATACCCACCGTCCCCTCGGCAGTCAGCGTTTCCGCTTTACCCTCGCGGATCAGATCAACATCGTCTCTGACGCGATCCGCGACCTTAAAGACCGCCTGCATCAACGCGTCATCCAGCTTCAGCTTGCCACTCCGGACGAGATCGAGTGCGGTCTCCATGTCGTGCGTGAGATGATAGAGCGATTCGCAACCGGCGGCCCCCGTTGCGCCCTTGATGTTGTGGGCACATCGGAAGACCTCGTTGATCGTGTCCAGATCTTCGGGGTTTTCCTCCAGTTTGAGGAGACCCTCGTTCAAGTCGTCGAGCGTCTCCATCGTGGTCTCGACAAAGAGGCGTGCCAATTCGGGATTGTCCAGGACCGCACTGTCCGCGCTCATACCGGTACCTCCCGAGGATGGGTTGACATTCACAGGTGTGGATTCACCCGCGGAATCACCCGACGCGCTCGGCGTTTCGTCCACAACCGTCTCCGGTTGGTCCACCGCGTCGTCACATGGCTCATCATTACCGCTTGCTGATTTCATTGGCGTGCTCAAAATCGACTCCAGCTTGGACAATGCGTCTTCGATCGTGACCGGCTGATCAGGCGTATCGGAAAGCTCTTTCACCAATTCCTTCAGCTTGTCGAACACGCCGAAGAGGGTCTCGATCGTCACGGAATCGAGCGAGCGCTGCCCCATCCGAACATGGTCGAAGAGCGTTTCCATCAGATGGGTCAAATCGCGGATCTTGTCAAAACCCATCGCCGCGCCCAGCCCCTTCAGGCTATGGGCGGCGCGGAACATCTCGTTCATCCGCTCCTGATCCTCCGGCGCGTCGAGCGAGAGCCCCTCGGGACCGGCCTTGTCCTCGAACACCATCAGCCCCTCGTCGAGCATCTCAAGATACTCCGGGGCCTCGTCGAGGAATCCAGCCATCAGCTCTTCAGAAATTTCAGGAACGTATTCGCTCAAGGGCTCACCAACTGCTTCTTATCCTTTGCCTCGGCCGACTTGCCGGAAGGCTTTTGATAGGTGCCGGGTCGAACGTAATCCAGTTTCATATGGGCGTTGAGTTCGGCGGTCGTCCGGATCGGATCCACGTCGCCGATGATGAGGAGACCGCCCGGGACCAGTGCGTCGGAGACGACGGTGATGACACGCTTTTTCATGGCATTGTCAAAATACATCAAAACGTTTCTGAGAAAGACGAAGTCGAATCGAGCGTTTGGAAATGCATCCCGCAGATTGTGGAACTGAAACCGAACCATCTTCCGGATTTCGTCATTCAGTTCATAATTATCGCCCTTTTTCGTGAACCAGCGTTTGACGCGGGTCTTCGATGTCTTCGACAAGGCATAGTCGTTGTAGACGGCCGCCTGTGCCGAATCGAGCACATTCTTACTGATGTCGCTCCCGATGATCGTCACGTTCCACGAGGAGAAGTCCGGAAGCTTCTCCCGCAGCAGGATCGCCGTGGTGTAGGCCTCCGCGCCGGTGCTGCTCGCCGCGCTCCAGATGCGAATGGATTTTGTTTTTTTTCTCTTGACGAGTTCGGAGAGAAAATCATTCTCGAAATAGTCCCAGAGCTTGGTGTTTCGGAAGAAATAGGTCTCGTTGGTGGTCACCGCGGAGAGAAAGTGAGGTTCTTCCTGCTCGTAACCGGATTTGCTCCGAATCAGACGATAGTAGGCATCAAAGGAATCGAGACCCAACGCCTTGAGGCGTTTGCGCAGCCGGTTGCTCAACAGGCTCAGCTTGGACTCCGGGAGGTGTATCCCCGTGTTCTTATAGACCAGCTCGGTCACCTTCTTGAACTCTTCAGGCGTCAGCTTCAGCAGTTCCACAACACATATCCTTTCTTTCCAGCCCGGGCGCCGCTTAAACGGCCGGGTGCCGTGTACCGGGTGCCATGCTTACACGACCCGGCCTCTTGGGTCGGGTAAGCATGCTCG
>CAYXGR010000092.1:0-10236 GCA_964464525.1 uncultured Planctomycetaceae bacterium | reverse complement strand
CGGCTCTGATGGTCGGCCCTGATGGTCGGCCCTGATGGTCGGCCCTGAACCCAATATCTTGTGAGAAAAACGGCTTAATACTCGTTTCAGTAAGCGTGGCCTCGAATGTGATCAAACCACTGAACTAATGGATGCTTCCTGTCCATCACGGCCGGGAGGCGATGGCGAGGGCGAGCGGCTGGACGATCATCGGGACGACACGATCGGCAGCCCATTCGCAGGCTCGCTCGGTGAGATCTCGATGGGCATCAAGCAGGGAATCGGACTCGGAGAATCCCCAGAAACGCCGAATCGTCAGAAAGACGCTCAGCGACTGGGGATCGTATTGCGCGGTGCGAACCTCGAAGGTGGAGGTCCGGCTCTTGATTTCGATATAGACTTGCGTATCACATGAATCGGTGAGTGCGGCCCCGAGAAAGGGTTGCGCATCGATAGCGCGCAGCGTGGAATCATGATTGAAGATCATGGACAGCGGTCCATCGGAATAGAAGGTGTCGGCGATGAGCTGATCGTGATTGCCTCGATACTCCATGTCAAAGCCGAGAACCACCTCAAGATGGTCGTAGTCCAGCGATCCCAGCGTGAGATGATAGGGGGCCATTTTCAGTACGGCCTGCCCCAGTTTTTCAGCATCCCGGTAATCGGGCGGATTGTGATAGCCAAGACGGATGGCAGAGCTGTCCAGGCGGAGCCATCGGCGGGCGATCTGGTCGCTTTCCTCTTCCTCAAGGATGAGCGAGGCATCCTCCCGCCGTCGAAGTTTCCGCATCGTGGGGAATTCGCGTTTGACGCTGTCAAAAAAGTGCAGGACAGTCTCACGCTCCAAGGCAAGGTCCAGCTTGAGATAGAGACGCGTAGTAACATGAAAATCATCGCAATGGGCACCGAATGACAGACTCATGATTCGTCCCTCACGAATGACGGCACACACATTTGATACACGATTTACAATCCCGGCATGCGAGAGAGCGATGGAAGTGCATCGCCAGTCGCCATGCCCCCTTCGGATCTGTTCGCCGCCTTCCTCGTGTTGGTCCAGGTGGCAGCGCCATCCACATGGCTCATTATGGGGAACGGAGTCTTCGTAATCAACCACCGCCGATGGGTGAGTTAGCATGCAGCATGACGGTCGTGAAGGTATCGCGCCTGCCGTGCCTGCTTGGGTTCCCGGGTTTGCTTGACGGGGTCGGAGCGTCGGTCGACAATCTGCATGTGCCCCACCGGTTCCGTGGAATGATAACTTCCATCCCCCGTGGCACGCGGGAACGATAACCTCTCGTACATCTTATCTCGATCCACAAAAGGAGTTGACATGCCAAAACGCAATCTTGCCTGGATCGTCATTGTCGGCATGGTCGCCCTGTTCATGTGGCAGTTGCCGCAGACCATCGCGGGTCGGGATTCGGTACTCAAGGCCTTCGGTCCGCTGGTGGATGCCCGCGCCCAGATCCACAAGCGGTTTGCTGAGAATGTGCCCGACAAAAGATTGGTCGAGGCGGCGGTGGACTCGGGTATCCGGGCAATGGTTCGCAAGTTGAATGACCCCTATGCGATCTATCTGAATCGACGTGAATATAAGCAATTCAAAGAGCGAACCGACGGGCATTATGGGGGAATCGGTGTGGATGTCTGGGCGGCGCCGATGGGCCTCGAGGTGCTGAGTCGAGCACCGGACTCCCCGGCGATGCGGGCGGGGATCCTGCCCGGAGACATCATCACCCGAATCAATGACATCAGCACAAAGGGAATGTCCCTCGTCGATGCGGTTCATCATTACCTCAACGGGCCAAAGGGCACACAGGTCGCGTTGACGCTCGTCCGTCCGGGAGATTCACCCCCCACCGGTCCCCGGGAGATCGTTGTGTACCGAGCCGTGATCCACCTGGAGTCCGTTCGAGGATGGTCGCGTTCCAGGAGCGGGGGATGGCGTTTCATGCTCGATACTGACTCGAAGATCGGATACATCCGACTGGTGAAATTCACGCCGGACGTGGACGAGCGCATGACCGAGGAGATCAACCGGATGCTTCGCCAGGGATTGCGGGGCCTTATCCTGGATCTGCGTGAAAACACGGGAGGGCTGTTGGCCAGCGCGCGGGAGGTGGCGGATCGGTTCCTCGAGGGCGGGCAGTTGATCGTGCGCACGCAAGGTCGGCGGACGGACGAAAAGCGATGGTTCGCCATGCGAGAGGGAACCTTCCCGATGTTTCCGATCGCGGTCCTGGTGAACGGCTCGACAGCGAGTGCGGCGGAGATCATCGCCGGTGGACTGCGGGACAATCGCCGCGCCGTGGTTTTCGGAGAACGAACCTATGGCAAAGGCAGCGTCCAGGAAGTCATCGAACTTCAGGACAACGGAGGGGCGATCAAGATGACGACCGCCCACTATTATTTGCCGGGTGGGAAGTGCATCCACAAGACGGCACAGGCCGAACGAGATGGGACTTGGGGTGTGGTTCCCAACCGACTGGTGAACTTGAACGAGACACAGAGGGTACGGTGGTTGAACGCATGGCGGGAGATCAGCCGGGAGACCGTCAGCGACGGCTCGGGGCCAACATCGAATCGGCAGACGACGCAACCTGTCCCGGATGATGGCGACCTGATCCGATCAGCCGCCCAAAAACTGTTGGAGGCGGATATACAGCTCGATGCCGCCTGGGAGCACCTGAAAAAGATCCTGAAAAAAAACATTCCACGGCAAACAGCCGCCATCCATCTCCCAACGGTGGCACCGGTTTCCAACCGGTGCGAACTGTCGTGACACGCATCCTCGGAATTGAAACCTCCTGCGATGAGACGGCGGTGGCGATCGTCGAGAATGGATCCTCGGTCCGATGCAATCTGATCGCCTCCCAGGCCGCTCTGCATGCGCAATACGGGGGTGTCGTCCCCGAGCTGGCCGCTCGGGCTCACATCGAAACGCTCGATCTCCTCGTCCGCGAAGCGCTGGACGAAACCGGCCTCCACCCGGATCAAATCGATGCCATCGCCGTGACGCGGGGACCGGGATTGATCGGCTCACTGCTGATCGGTGTCACCGCCGCGAAGACCCTGTCGTGGAGCTGGAACAAACCCCTGTTGGGCGTGGATCACATTCAGGCCCATGCCACGAGCGCGGCGATTGAGATCGACGCATCCTGCTGGCCGGCGGTCGCCCTCGTGGTCTCCGGAGGTCACACCTCGCTCTACCATGTCCGGAGTTTTCATGACACCAAACTGCTCGGCCGAACAATCGATGACGCGGCGGGCGAGGCGTTCGACAAAGTCGCAACGATTTTGCATCTGGACTATCCCGGTGGCCCGATCGTCGACGAGCGCGCACGACGCGGCGATCCGGCATCGACCCGATTCCCAAGATCGATGCTGGGGGCCGGCTCGCTCGACTTTTCGTTCAGCGGAATGAAGACGGCCGTACTTTATCATGTCCACGGACCCGGAAAGACGGCCGGGGGACTGGAGCGACTGACTGCCAAGGAGATCGATGATATCTGTGCTGCGTTCAGCGCGGCGGTGGTGGACGTGCTCGTGGCAAAAACCCTGCTCGCCGTCGAGCAACAGAGGGCGAACACAATCGTGGTGGGTGGAGGGGTCGCGGCAAACTCCCTGTTGCGCGACCGGCTGACGGAGGCATGCAGCACGCGAGGGATCTCGCTTCACCTGACGCCGGTGTGCTATTGTTCCGACAATGCCGCAATGATCGCGGCCCTGGGATGCCATCTCTTCGAGCGGGGGCACCGGGACGATTGGACCTTGTCGGCCCGGTCCAGAATCGGTCTGCCCTGATAAAGCCGACCGTGCCTGATCAGAGCCGCGCCCGTGAGGAAGCGGTCAGTTTTCGGCCCAGTCAGTGTTCAGCCAACAAAACATGCCCTTCCAATCCGAGCCCCGAGCGCAAGCGAGCGGGTCACAATTCCCCTGATAGCAGGATGGGGTATTTGACCCATCTGTTGAGTCCCGGCATACCAGGACGCCGCAAGGGTTCGGACAACACCCCCCGATAATCGGCCCAATGCCTCCCGTTTGATCGAAAGCGTTCCATCGCGTAAAATCGGGGGACAATCAGGTTTTGCCCCCCGTGTGCACCGTACCCCCAATAGACGGCGCGATTTGCCCTACTGTCAACGAGCCCACCAGGAAAATCGGCGCCGTGTGAGATCGGCCCCCCAATTGATGACGCGACCGCCTGCGTTGCCGGGTGTGAATGACGGATCAGCAGCCAAACCGGAGATGGGACAAACCGTCGAAGGTTGCCAGGAAAGCGAACCATGGCCCGAAAGCGACAAAAACTGGGTGAGATCCTGCAGGAATCCAACCTGCTGTCCAAGGATGATGCCGATCGCGCGGCGGAGTTCGCGCTGAACAACGGGAAGCGGATCGGCGAGGCGCTGATCGAAATGGAGTTGGTTTCCGAAGAAGACGTGTGCAAGGCGTTGGCCAAGCAGCATGGGATGGAGTACGTCGAAGTCGGTCGGAGCACCATCAGCCCCGAGGCACTGAGCCTGATCCCCGAAAAGCTCATCAAACAAAACGACATCCTGCCCATGAGCAGCGACAATGGCAAGCTGCGGGTAGTAATCCCCGATCCGCTTGATCTGGATACATTGGACATGCTGCGGTTCAGACTGGGCGTCAGCGACGTGGTGCCGGTCTTGGCACCCCGTTCGAGAATTCGCCTCTACATCGAAAAAAACCTGAAGGGCCCCGAAGCCTCGCTGGACGAGTTATCACGAAGTCTCGACGCTTCGGTGGATGCCTCCCTGGATCAAGACGCACGGGATGATAAGCGGGAAATCGCGGACGACTCCGACGCCCCGATCATCAAGCTGATCAACATGATGATCGCGGAGGCGGTACGCACACGAGCCAGCGACATTCATATCGAACCCATGGAAGATCGAGTCCGCGTTCGGTATCGCATCGACGGTGTCTGCCTCGAGCGGGAGAACGTCCCAAAAAGGCTCCAGAACGCCGTAACCACGCGTATGAAGATCATGTCCGGTATCGATATCGCGGAGAAGCGAATCCCTCAAGATGGCCGGATCAAGCTGCGAATCAGCGGAAAGGGCATCGACTTCCGCGTCAGTTGCTGCCCGGGCGTCCACGGCGAATCGATCGTGCTTCGAATCCTGCGACCCGAATCAGCGTCGGTCGGCATTCAGCAACTGGGTTTCGAACCGGATGACTACGAGCGGTTCGTCAAGATCATCCAGCGGCCCAACGGCATTTTCCTCGTGACGGGTCCGACCGGTTCGGGAAAAACGACGACGCTCTACGCGGCCCTCCAGGAACTGAACCGTCCGGACAAAAAAATCATCACCGCCGAGGATCCGGTCGAGTATGTCTTTCCCGGGATGAATCAGTGTCAGGTCCGCGAGGAAATCGGCCTGAGCTTTTCCCGGATTCTCCGATCCATGCTGCGTCAGGCGCCGAATATCATCCTGGTGGGTGAGATTCGCGATCTGGAGGTGGGTGAGATCGCGATTCAGGCCGCCCTGACCGGCCACCTTGTCTTTTCCACGCTGCACACCAATGACGCGCCGAGTGCCTTGACACGATTGATCGACATCGGCGTCAAACCGTTTTTGGTGGCGAGCAGCATTCAGGCGATCATGGCCCAGCGTCTGGTGCGCGTTCTGTGCAAGGAGTGCAAGACGATCGACGACAATCCCGATCAATCGGAACTGAAGCTGTGTGGTTTCAGCGATGATCAGTTGGTGGGTGCGGAGATACACAAGCCGGTGGGGTGTTCCCACTGCAACAATTCGGGGTATCGCGGTCGGCTGGGTATATTCGAAATGTTACAGATGACATCGGAGCTTCGCGAATTAGCATTCAATCGAGCGGGCATCTCGGAGATGCGCGCAGCAGCGAAGGCCGGTGGAATGAAAAGCCTGCTGCAAGACGGCCAACGAAAGATTCTTCGGGGGGTCACATCTCTCGAGGAACTGAGCCGACTGGCACAATCGGAAATCGAGACGGACTGATCAACACACAGGCACTCAAGCAGTCTCGATTCTAAAAAGAATCGAGAGCGCCCACGACGTTGTTCCAACGGATACCAGAAACATGGCATCACTGCACATAGACCGCATATTGGAAACCTGTATCAAGCGGGGCGCGTCGGATATTCACCTGACGGTAGGGCGCCCCCCCGTCCTGAGATTGCACGGCCGGCTTCGACAACTGGAAACCAAGGTTCTGGAGTCGGAAGACACGGTCGCCTTGATGAAGTCGATCACGCCGGATCGCAATCAGCAGGAATTGCAGGAGGAGGGCGGAACCGACTTCGGTTTCGCCTTCGGAGATCAGGGCCGTTTTCGCGTCTCCATCTTCCGACAGAAGGGCAACCTCGCCATCGTGCTTCGGTTGATCCCGACGCGTTTTCTCTCTTTCGAGGAGATCGGTCTGCCGGCCATCTGCCGAGCCCTGTGCAGACGACCCCGGGGATTGTTCCTCGTCACCGGGCCGACGGGGTCCGGCAAGACAACGACGTTGGCATCGATGCTGAACTACATCAACAACGAGTTGGACCGGCACATCGTCACCGTCGAGGATCCGATCGAGTATTACCACAAACACATCAAGAGCCTGATCAATCAGCGCGAAGTGGGTAACGACGTGCCCAGCTTCGCAGAGGCACTGCGCCGCGTGTTGCGGAGCGATCCAGATGTGATTCTCGTCGGCGAAATGCGCGATCTGGAAACGATTTCCAGTGCGATCCTCGCCGCGGAGACGGGCCACCTCGTGTTTTCCACCCTGCACACCACCGGTTGCCAGGGCACCGTCAATCGTATCATCGACGCCTTCCCACACGAACAGCAGGACCAGATCCGCGTTCAGCTCTCAACCTCGCTGATCGCCATTCTCTCGCAGGCGCTGCTGCCCCGATTGCCGTCGGGCATGGTTGCAGCCTACGAGTTCCTGGTGGTCACACCCGCGATCGCCAACCTGATTCGAGAAAACAAGACCTTTCGCATCGACTCGGCGATCCAGACGGGAAAAAAATACGGAATGCAACTCCTGGACGATCACCTCTGGTCTCTCTTCGACCGCGGGCAGATCGACGCCACGGAGATGCTGGACAAGGCGCGTCAGCCTGGAGAGCTTCAGGACAAGCTGGAAGTGGCTGGCAAACTGCATGAGGCAGGCGATGCCCTGATCCAAGGAATGCGTGAAGGGGATGGCGGTAAAGATGACGAGGATGAATAGGGAATCCGATCCGACCCACACATTCGGGTAAGACAAAGTGACTGCACCGTATGGGAAACGGCGACGCGGATGGGAATGATTATCCTGACGTAGGATGGTGTTTCCGCCGAGTGCACGGAGAATGGGACGATGTCAACAACGACGGCACAGCCGGTCAAACGCGGTGGCTACAAGGGCCGTCCGCTCGGCCGCATTCTCATCAAGATGGGAAAGGTCGATCGCAAACAGGTCCATGAAGGCCTTGCGGTTCAGAAGTCCAAGCGCGGACCACTCGGACAGATCTTGATCGACCTGGGTTATATCCAGGATGGGGATCTTCAACTCGCCCTCGCCGCTCAGATCGGCATGGAACCGGTCAACCTGGACGGGATCGACGTCCAGGAGGACATCATCAAGCTGGTCGCCAATCAGATGGCGAACACCTATCGCATCATCCCCGTTGAGTTCGATGAATCGAATAACACGCTCGACATCGCGATGGCCTCACCGGACAACTTTCACGCCACCGACGACCTTCGAAAGTTGCTGGGATTCAACGTGCGGCCCCGCATAGCCTCGGACGACCAGATCAGTGCCGCGTTGAGCCGTTACTACCCGGAGGGCGCGGGACAGTCCATCAACGATCTGCTCGATGAGATCGGACAGGACGAAGACCTGGCCAAGTTCCAGGACCGAGGGGAATCGATCGATCTCGATGAGTTGAAGGAACTCGCCCAGAGCAATCCCGTCAAGCAGCTATTGAACCTGGTGCTGTTACAGGCGATCCGCGACCATTCCAGCGACATTCACTTCGAGCCTTTCGAGGACGAATACAAACTTAGATATCGAATCGACGGCGTACTCTACGAGATGATGCCCCCGCCGCGTTACCTGGCCCTGGCCATCTCCAGCCGAATCAAGGTCATGGCCAATCTCGACATCGCCGAACGCCGGCTGCCCCAGGATGGTCGCATCAGCCTGACGGTCGGCACCAATCCGATCGACCTGCGTGTCGCCGTGCTGCCGACGATGTTCGGCGAATCGGTCGTGTTGCGTATTCTCGATCGCAGCAACGTCAGTCTGGACCTCGACAAGCTGGGCCTTCGAGAAGATGATCTCCGCACTTTCAATGTCCTGATCCGTCGACCCCACGGCGTCTTGATCAACACGGGTCCGACTGGCTCGGGAAAAACGACCACTCTGTACGCAGCCTTAAACACATTGAACAGTCCGAAGCTGAAGATCCTCACGGCTGAGGATCCGGTCGAATACGACATCGACGGGATCATCCAATGCCAGATCAAGCCCGATGCCGGCCTCACATTCGGACGCTGTTTACGAAGCTTTCTGCGGCAGGATCCCGACGTGATCCTGGTCGGTGAAATCCGTGATCTGGAGACGGCTCAGATCGCGATCCAGGCGTCATTGACCGGTCACCTCGTGTTTACAACGCTCCATACCAACGACGCCCCATCCGCGATCGCTCGAATGATCGATCTGGGTGTGGAGTCGTTCCTGATCACCGCGACGCTCGAGGCGGTCATCGCCCAGCGGCTCAGCCGACGGATTTGCAGCCACTGTAAGGAAGAATACACCCCGTCCGAGGAACAATTGTTGGAGTTGGAACTTCGACCGGAGGATGTCAAGGACAGGGTATTCTACTTTGGGGCCGGTTGTGACTATTGCAACGGTACCGGCTATCACGGTCGCGTCGGTCTCTACGAAATCATGGTACTCGACGACGAGCTACGCGAACTGATCATGCAAGGCGCATCAACCGGCATCCTGATGGAAACGGCGATAAAGAACGGCATGCGAACCCTCCGCGAAAGCGGCCTTCTCGCCCTGTATGACGGAATCACGACAATCGAGGAAATCGTGAAAGAAACGGTGACGGCCGAGTAAGAATGAACCGATGAGAACGCGGAGCAGCGCAGTGGTTTAACGAGTGCTTTCCAAAGTTCCTTCCATCTCAGCTCGGGTGCCCCATCCTTTCTCAATAGAAAGGGTGGGGAATAGGCGGCCATAGTCGTATCGTTAACCCAACCGTCGGGAAGTTATTATCTCGCTGATCCTTAACGAGCGTGCTCTAGAGCTTCTTCCATGATCCGCGCCCCCCTGCGACCTCTGCGGTAATACATTCTCTGTCTATTAGACCGGTATCAATTGCGGAATATCGAACCGCAGGGCGAAGCCGATACGGTGCGGATCGCCACCCTCTACATCCATCTGAGTCCGAACCACAGTCGCATAACCCAAAGACGGTGCCATGTGGGGGGTGACCCTGCAAGTGTCTGTACTGCCGGCGATTCGAACTTCATAGCGCTGGCCGATGGCCAGACCGTAGCCGACCGGTGACGTGGCATAAAGACCGGCATCGCAGATGTCGTCGGTCTTGCAGCGAACCACCGTTTCGGAGGCCAAATCGATCAGCCAGATATCACACTCGAGCTTACGTCTCGTATAAACACGATGATCACGGCAGTTCAAATCACCGGGCAATCGATCCCAACGATCGAACATGGGGAGTTTCCCCAGATGGGGGGATCCCAAGGGAATGGGTCTCGGCGGATCGGACAACATGTGGGTCTCCTTACCTGCTGAACACTGACATTTCCACCGACCCACACTCCCCCAAGTTCGGGGCCGGTTGGCACGCAATGGAAGACTCTGCACCCACCCGAGGACAGTCACGCCACCAACGTCGTCAGCAGACGCTCGGTGCACGTACAGCCCTCGGACCTTTCGATTCAAACAGCTTCTATTCCCGATCCGATTTAATTGACAAGGCTTTTGCTGAAATCCCGGCGCGGCATGTTTGCCGCGAAGCCGGGCTCTATCGATCTTCGATCGCCATCGGCGAACCGTCACCAACACGGCGTACGAGATCGAACAAGGCGATCAAAGGAGGGCCGGTTGTCGGTCTCCATACAACCGCAGGTATGGCTCAAAACCTACCACACAACACGAGTCATTATGACGCAAGCACCCCGAACCGTCAAGAGGATTTTGGGCCGATAAGCCTGTTAGGGTCCATGACAGAAT
>CAYXGR010000091.1:0-10238 GCA_964464525.1 uncultured Planctomycetaceae bacterium | reverse complement strand
AAATCGCTGCAGCACCGGAACATGCCGGATCGAATCTCGCAGCGTGTTGATCATCCTCCGCCGTTCGAGCGAATCGAAGATCAGGTTTGTTCGTACGGCGAGCAGCAACAGGGCAGCAGCCCCGACTGCGAGGATCCCTGGTCGGGTGGCCAGCAGGATCGCCGCGGCAATCACGATATACGAACCGCGATCCAGCCCGCCGCGCTCGACGCGAATCAGCACGAGAAAGAGCAGCATCGCCGCCGCAATCCCGAACACGCTACACCATGCCGCCGCGTCCAGACCGTGTTCGCTGGAAAAGCCGGTGGTGAAGACTACGGACAGAATCGGACCGGCCCCGCGCCAGATTGCCGACGCTTGAATCACGGGAAGATGCGGCCCGACCAGTCCATAGGCAAGCACCGCGTTGACTGCCACGGCCACGGCCCACGGCCAGAACATCTGCCGCGTCTTTTCGCGAAGCTGAAAATGTGCGGGCAAAAACGAAAGCTGCGCGGCGATGAGAAAGAAGAGAAGCTGCAACGGGAGAATCGCCGCGCCCGGTCCGTAGTCGGACCGGAAGAATCCCATGATCAGGCCCCGGCACAGGGCCAACACGGTGCAGGCGATGAACAACGCAAAGCAGGTCCCGCGAAAGGCGAGCGACAGTTGCCGTTCCGCCCGCTCCCGGCCCTCGGCTTCCCAGGTCTTGGTGACCGTGGTCATGACAACCGTCGTGATTGCAACAGAACTGACGAGGATGAACTGCGCGATCCGGTGAGTCGTATTGAACACGCCGACAGCCTCGTGGCCGTACACCTTTGTCAGGTACCACGCGGAATAGACGACAAGTGCCTGCCAGGTGACGCCCGAGAGCGTGGTCCAGATGCTGAACCGCAGCATCCGCGCTTCCCATCCCTGCTCCGCCAGAGTACCCGTCTGCCTTTGCCACCGCCCCACGGCGAGAAAGAGTCGCGGTCCGAAATAGGCGATCGGCAGCGCGAGGGCGATCCCGTACAGAACAATCAGCACAAACGCGGTCGGGCGGCCGAGGACAATGGCGACGCCGGACCCGATCAGAAAAAGAAATGCGTGCGACACCTCCATTCGGGACAGGGCATAAAACATCCGCAGCCCCTTGAGCACCGACAGCAGGTAGAAATAAACAATCGAGAGACCGGCGACGATCGCCGACGCTTGGGCGAGACGTGGTGCGTTCGCGCCCAGTGCGAAGCTCTCGGACATGTTATCCACGGCCCGGGCATAGAACAGATCTCCCAACATGGGGGACAAGACCAGGATCAGCAAGACGCCGATGCATGTGATGGCCAGCATGAAGAGGATCGATCGCCGCATGAAGACCAACAGCGTGCCCCGCTGCTCGTGCAATGGCACATAACGGGCGACGGCATCGTTCAGCCCAAGGCTGCACAGGGGAATGAGCACGTTGACCATGCCCAGAATCAGCGTGAGCAATCCCAACTCCGGCAGGGCCATGAACCAGGTCAGCAGCCACAGGCGCCCAAAGTTAATCAGGCGTACGAGGGCGATAGCTGGAAGATAGGTGCCGAAGGATCGGGCCAGCGGTGTGCTTCTAAAGAGACCGCACGGCCCATCCTGGGGGGCCATTGGATGGGAGGCATTCAGTGAGTCCGATCGGGATTCGTCCGGTCTGGCTGGATCCATACGATTCGGTTTCCATGCCTCCTGCGGGTCTCCCATTCCGGAGGAAGGGTGCTAATTGCAGTTAGTTTGGCAAATCAGGTCGAATTGGGTATACTGAGAGGGTTTCGTGGAGGGGCGAGCCTCCGAGTTTTGCCAACCGTTTATCAGTCCGACCCTATTGATCAGGCCCCATACCATGCGAAGATCGATCGTTTGCCTCATCGTCGTTGCGTCTACTCTACCCTTTCTGAACACCCCCGCCAGCGGCCATCCCGACGATCCCAAGGTTCTCGATCGCATGGCCCCCTATCCCGGACCCGGCTTTCGGGAGGATATTGATGGGCCGATGCAGGGCGTAGCACGTGGCGGGTTGTTTGCCACGAGCGGTGTGATCCTGCGAAGCTGGCTGACGCTGGCGGATTTCGGAACCGGCGCCACCGATGCGGATGACTGTTGGGGATATACCGCCCCATCCGGTCGAGAGTTCGCCATCATCGGACTGCACAATGCCATTTCCTTCGTAGAAGTCACCAACCCGGGGAATGCCCAGATCGTCGAGACCATCCCCGTGGTCAACAGCCTTTGGCACGATGTAAAGATCTATCAGAATTATGCATACACGGTCAGTGAAGGCGGCAGCGGCATCCAGGTGTTCGATCTGACGAATATCGACAACGACACCGCCTCGCCACGGGTATCACTGATCAATACCGTTACGACCGGCGGCGTAACCAGTTCCCACAACGTGGCGATCAACGAGGACAGCGGCTATCTCTACCGTTGTGGCGGTTCCAGCGGCCTGGGCCTCCGCATGTACAACCTTGTCGATCCCACCTCACCTGTATGGGAAGCGACCTGGGCCGATCGCTATGTCCACGACGCGGTCATCGTTTCCTACACCCAAGGCACCTATGCCGGAAAGGAAATCGCCTTCTGTTGCAGCGGCTTCGGAAACGGTTCCATCGAGACCGGATTGGATATCATCGATGTAACCGACAAGCAGAATCTCATCAATTTGTCCCGGTCGTTTTATCCCGGTGGGGCCTATTCGCACCAGGCTTGGTTGTCGGCGGACAGGCACTACCTGTATCTGAATGATGAGTTGGACGAGCCCAGCGTCCCGACGACGACGCACGTAATCGACGTGTCCGATCTCGCGAATCCGTTTGCCGTGACGAGTTTCACCAATGGGAATACGTCGATCGGCCACAACCTGTATTTTCGCGACGGCTTTATCTACGAAGCAAACTATCGCAGCGGATTACGCATTTTTAATGGCTTCGATCCGCTGCATCCGACGGAGGTGGGTTTCATCGACACCTTCCCAACGGACGACGCGGCGAATTTCAACGGAGCCTGGAGTGTCTATCCGTATTTTCCGAGCGGGACGGTCATCATCAGCGACATCGAGCGGGGCCTATTTGTCGTGGATGTGTCAGAGGCGATTACGACGATCAACTTCGCATTTCCCAATGGACGACCAACGTTTGTCGACCCTGCTGGTGGAGAAACGATTCGCGTGGAAATATCGGGTACAGGCGCCGCCGTACCCCAACCGGGGACCGGTCAGTTCCTCTACGATATTGGAGCGGGTGTTGTCAGTGTGCCCATGACCGAGGTAACGCCCAACGTCTATGACGCGGTCCTTCCGGCCGCAGCCTGCGGCCAGTTGATCAACTATTACTTCAGCGTCGAGACAGCGGGTGCCGTGAGCTTCTTCTCTCCGCCCGACGCGCCGATCAGCGTTTATTCCGCGGCGGCCGGCTACGGAAGCACCACGCTGCTGTCGAACAATTTCGAAATCAACACGGGCTGGACGACCGAAATCCTCGGTGCGACGTCCGGACAATGGCAGCGCGGTGTTCCGATTGACGATCCCAACTGGCAGTACGACCCGAGCACCGATTCCGACGGCAGTGGTCAGTGCTGGCTCACCGAGAACCTGAACAATCCCAGCTACGCGAATCCGTCTAATACGGACGTAGATGATGGTGCGGTTCGGCTGACCTCGCCGGTGTTTGATCTGACGACCGCCAATATTTCCGTCGCCTACGATTACTACCTGATGCTCACGGATGCCAGCGGAATCGACATCATGCTCGTTGAGATAGACCCCAACGGCGGCGCCGGCCCGTGGTCCGAGATTGCCCGACACATCGGCAGCACTGGATTGGTATGGCAACACAATGAAATCAGTGCCGCCTCAATCGAGGCCTCAGGTGTGACTCTCACCGACACGATGGCCATCCGTTTCACCGTCAACGACGGCGCCCCACAGTCTATCGTGGAAGCCGGCCTGGACGCCTTCGCGATCATTGGTATCGATTGCATGGCGCCCTGCACCGGGGCGGATGGCGACATCAACGCCTCCGGATTCGTAAATGGCGAGGACATCGCCTTTTTCGTCAGCGCGATCATGAGTGTTCCCACTCTAAGCGAGGCCTGTCATGGCGATTTCGACGGTTCGGGCACACTGGACACCGCCGACATTCCCAACTTTGTGGTTGCCCTGCTGACGCAATAGCCGCCGCACGGTTTGACATCATTCTCGAACCACTCTACCCTACCCGATTCGGATATGTATCCGCGTATCCACCACCTGTAGGCAGGCACTCCTTGTGAAGAGAGAGCCTGACATCGCATTGGTATAAAGGGAGGGTCATGGTCGATCTGCGTTCCTTCGTCTTTCTCGACAAACTGCAACCCCAGTTCGCCTCCTTTCTGGCTACTGTGGCACAGGGCTATCTGCCGACACCCGGACAGGCAGCGCTATTCGTCGAGATCTCTCCGGGCATGGAGATCAACCGCGTGACCGACGTGGCGTTGAAAAATACGCACGTCACTCCCGGCATGCAGATCATCGAGCGCCTCTACGGGATGTTGGAGGTCCACTCAGATGAGCAGTCCGAGGTCCGCGATGCCGGCCGAGCGATCCTTCAGTCGATGGACTTGAAAGAGGAGGATCGCCGAAAGCCCCACGTTTCTTCGAGTCAGGTCATCCGCAACATGGACGCCTTCCAGACGCAGCTCATCAATCGCTTTCGGCACGGCAATATGCTGCTGCCCGGCCACTCGCTGTACATCATGGAGATGGCCCCGGCGGCCTATGCGGCCCTAGCGGCCAACGAGGCCGAGAAGGCGGCCAATATCAACGTGCTCGAGGTGCGGACATTCGGCAGCTTCGGACGTGTTTTCCTCGGCGGTGAGGAACGGGATATTGACGTGGGTTACCGCGCCGCCGAGGCCGCCATCGAGTCGGTCACCGGCCGCGTCGAAGACAAGAAATAGTGATGCGCCGCGAATCGGCGCCAAAACAGGTTTCTCCGGAGGAATTCAGCGATGGCTGATGCATTGGGCATGATTGAGACGCGCGGCTTTGCTGCGATGGTCGAGGCTTCCGACGCGATGGTGAAGGCGGCCAAGGTCGAGTTGGTGAGTTACGAGAAAATCGGCGGCGGCTATGTGACGGCAGTCGTTCGCGGCGATGTAGCCGCGGTCAAGGCGGCCTGCGACGCCGGCCAGACGGCCGCCTCGCGCGTCGGTGAGATCGTGTCTGTCCACGTCATCGCGCGGCCGCACACCAACATCGACGACGTGCTCCCGCTCGGTCGCGCTGAGACCGGTGGTAAGAAGAAGGGCTAAGCACTGTGGAATTGTGGATTGGTGGTGGGGTGCGATTTCGGTCGTCCGCACTGCTTGAAGCAGTGGCACACTTGCCTCGTGAATAAGCCGCGTTGAGGTCCAATCATGCTCTTGGCCAAAGTCATCGGCACCGTCGTCGCATCGCTGAAGGAAGAGAGCCTGGAAGGGCTTAAATTCCTTCTGCTGAGCGCCGTCGACGTCGAAGGGAATCCATTCGGCCCCACGGTCGTCGCAGCCGACGCGGTCGGCGCGGGCGTCGGGGAGATGGTGCTCTATGCCAGCGGCAGCAGTGCCCGCCAGACGATTGGCACCGACAAGCGGCCGGTCGATGCGGTGATCATGGCGATTGTCGATCAATGGGAAGTCGGCGGCGATACAAAATACAAGAAGTGATCCTTCCTCTCGGCAGGTGACGCCTCTTGGCTCGCGTCGCTGCCGGTGAATCTATGAAAGAACATGGGTGATGACCCGGCTCAGTGAAGATGCGGTCGATGCGATCGCCCGACAGGTTCTGGATCGCCTGAACGGCGTAACGCCGACAGACGCTCCGGCCATCCGACCGGCACAGGTGGAATCCCTCGCGCGAGAAGGCGCTCTTCCATCCGGTGTGTTTCGTACGATCGACGACTGCGTCGCCGCGGCGAGGGCTGCCTTCGCGGAATTCTCCCAAGTCGGTCTGGAGCGGCGAAAAGAGATCGTCGCGTCCATCCGCGAATCGATGTTCGCCAATGCCATCTCGCTGGCCCGCGACGCGCGGGAGGAGACCGGCCTCGGCCGCGTCGAGGACAAGATCATCAAGAACCGCTTGGTGACACGGAAGACACCCGGTCCGGAGATTTTGGAACCTCGGGCCGTTTCCGGCGACAATGGGTTGATGATCATGGAGCGGGCGCCGTTCGGCGTCGTCGCAGCGATCACCCCCACGACCAATCCAACCTCGACCATCATCTGCAACACGATCGGCATGATCTCGGCTGGAAATACGGTCGTCTTCAACGTCCACCCCAACGCCAAGGGCGTGTCCTGCCGCAACGTCGGCCTGATCAACGAGGCGATCATGCGGGCGGGCGGGCCACCGAATGTGGTGACGGCCATGGCCAAACCGACCATCGAGAGCGCCCAGGCCCTGATGCGGCACAAAAATATTCGTCTTCTCGTCGTCACGGGCGGCCCCGGTGTCGTCAAGGCGGCGATGGGCAGCGGGAAGCGGGCCATCTGTGCCGGGCCGGGCAATCCGCCCGTCGTCGTCGACGAGACCGCGACAATCGACAAGGCCGGCGCCGATATCGTCAAGGGCGCTTCGTTCGACAACAACGTGATCTGCACCGACGAAAAGGAAGTGTTCGTCGTCGAATCGGTGGCCGATCGACTGCTGAAGGCGATGGAGGCCGGCGGGGCAATCGTGTTGACGGAGCCTCAGATTCGCGGCCTCGAAAAGGTCATCTTCTCGGAGACCCGCGGCCCTCGGAAGCCCGCTGTGATCAATCGCAAGTGGATCGGCAAAAACGCCAACGTGATCCTGGAACAGATCGGTCTGCGCGTCCCCGATTCCACGCGGCTGGCGGTCATGGATGTCCCGGTCGATCATCCGCTGATCTGGACGGAGCAGCTGATGCCAGTCCTGCCTGTGGCGCGCGTGGGCAGCGCGGAGGAGGCGATCGATCTGGCGATCGCCGCCGAGCACGGCTTCGGCCATTCGGCGGCGATGCATTCAATGCATCTCGGTAATCTCAGCCGGATGGCGCGCATGTTTAATGGCAGCATCTTCGTGAAAAACGGGCCGATCTACTCCGGGCTTGGCGAGGGTGGCGAGGGCTACAGCTCGTTTTCGATCGCCAGTCCGACCGGCGAGGGCCTGACCGATCCGAGATCGTTCTCGCGCGAACGGCGCTGTGTGTTAGTGGACCATTTTCGGATCGTGTGAGTATCGATGGCAGAGAATCCGGCAATCGCCCTGCTCGAGTTTTCAAGCATCACAATCGGCACGCGCGCCTCCGACGCCCTGATGAAAAAGGCGCCGATTCGCCTGCTCCGCGCCGGTTCCTTCCAACCCGGTCGATATGCCATTCTCTTCGAGGGATCGGTTGCCGCCGTCGAGGAGTCCGCGGTCGAAGGTCGACGCGTTGGGGAATCGGCAATTCTTGATCAGGTTCTACTGCCCGATGTGCACCGCGATGTGTACGACGCGATTCTCGGACGACAGGGCGACTGGGGCGACGACACCGTCGGCATGATCGAGACACCGACGCTGGCCGCGACGATCCGGGCCGCCGATACCGCAATGAAGGGCGCCGAGGTGGAGATCGTACGGATGCGCCTCGGCGACGGGCTCGGTGGCAAGGGGCTGGCGCACTTCTCCGGGATATTGGCCGACGTCGAGGCTGCTATCCAAATTGGAGCGGAGGCCGTCGCCGAGCACCCCCAGCCGATCTGCACCACGATCATTCCAAGATTCGACGAGGGTCTTCTTGCCAATCTTTCGCACTCAACACTCTTTGCGGAGGACCGATAAATGCTCCTCGGCCGCGTCATCGGAACCGTCGTTTCCTGCGTGGTCTATGAGGGTCTCGAAGGCGTGCCCACGCTGATCGTGCAGCCCCTGGACAAACGTAGCAAGCCGACGGGCAATCCGATCGTCTGTTGCGATGCCACACGGATGGCCGGACCCGGCGAGCTGGTCTATTACGAAGGTGGTCGCGAAGCGGCCATGGCCCTCGAATCCACATTCGTGCCGGTTGATCATTCCATCATCGGAATCGTGGACGGGATTGACTTGTCGGGGAGCGTGGCATGATTCTGGGTATTGTCCAAGGCTCGATCTACTCGACGATCAACCACCCGTTCTATGACGGCCACCGATTGCTCGTGGTGGACCGGACCGATGGCAACTGGAGTCCGACAGGCAAGTATCTCATCGCCGTTGATTCGGTCGATGCCGGCGTCGGCGATCGCGTGTTGATCCTCGACGAGGGCAACGGGGCGCGTCAGGTTCTCGGCGATCCGAGTGGCCCGGTCCGGTCGGTCATCGTCGGCATTGTGGACGCCGTCGAGCTTTCAGGATGAAGATATCAACAGATGGGTCACATGAATTGATCCAACACTTCATTATCGGGTGACTCATATGGATCTTCTCCTGCTGATCGCCTTGATCCTGATCGCCCTGTCCGGCATCTTCCTTGCGGTCCTCCAACTACCCGGAACCTGGCTCATCCTTGCCGCCGCTGCTGCCTACGACTGGTATTATGGATGGCAGCAGATCGGCTGGAAGTGGCTCGTCGCCCTGCTGATCCTGGCAATCGTGGTGGAGCTGATCGACTTTCTCGCCGGCCTCGTCGCGGCGAAACGGGCTGGAGCCAGTCGGCGCGCCGCTATCGGCGCGCTGGTCGGTGGTTTCCTGGGAATGATCCTGCTGACGATTCCGATTCCCATCCCCGGCGTTGGCACGGTTATCGGCGGCCTGTTGGGCTGCTTTCTCGGGGCGCTGATCGGGGAGTTGAGCCTGCGGAAAGATTGGAAGACCGGCGCACGTGTCGGCATATTTGCAACTCTCGGGAAGATCGCCGGTCTCGTCGTTAAAACATCGGCGGCGATGGCCATTGCCGGGGCGACCGTTACCGTCGCGGGCTGGTCCTATATTCAAGTCCATCACGTCATGCCGTGATTGTTCGGCAACGGAACACTTCCTTTGCGGGAAGACAATGTGCACGCAAACCTCTCGGGCAGGATCGCGTTACGCCGGTCCATGCCCTACCGTTGATGCTGGAGTCCTATCACGCTCAGTTATGGGTGTCGGCATTGCAGTCCTGTCTCGAACTCGCACAATAATTACATTAGTATAAATCAAATAACTTTTTATCGGTACTGAGAGCGACAGTCCGCTCTGTTTATCAGTCTATTGATTCTCGTTTTCTCGGCTGATGACCGGCAGAACCGAGCATGCTCCGCGAAGGGATGGAACTTGTTTCCGACTCCGTACATGGAAGCGGTATTTCTTAGATTCAGGGAATTGCGGGAACCTTGCGATAACACAACGGCCGGTAACACCCACTCCGCATAATCTTAAAATGTGGTGTAAAAGCCACAAGTTCTTATGGGGACTATATCTATCATTTTTTTGCGGCATGGAAATTACATACGTCTCGATTCTGGTACGCAGCTTGCACTCTCAATATTCGTCCAATGGGACTAGCCGGACAGACTAGCCAGTATGCCGGCCCCATCAGCACATGAGGCGACCGTAGTGTTCGGATCGTCACGGAATATTAACTGTTTCAAGTGGGAAGTTTTTGGAGGTGGTCAAATGTTTTCAAATCGTCAATCGAATCTGAAATTGTCCAGAGCGGCCACGTGGTCGCTCGTCGTCGGGCTTCTGCTGGTGGGCTTCGCCCCGGCGGTACAGGCCCAGGTGCTCGAGTTTGCCACGGTCGACACCACGCCGCTCAGTCGGTTCGGCCCTGTCGATCCGTCCAACGGCTATCCGACCTGGCTCGAAGATGCCAATGGCCTGGTCCTTGAACTCTGCGAAGACACCATCGATCTTACATCGACGGCCATTGATCCGGCGACGGGATTCGTCTTCCCGCCATGTCCGGCCTGTGTCGATCCGCTGCTCGACCTGCCGGATCCGACGATGCCCCAGTCCTTCCCGAACAACTATCCGGACGAGCATTTCTACAGCTTGTCCGAGTCGCTTATGATCGAGTCCGACAACACCCGATCGATCATTACCATGGCCATTGAGGGGGCCTTCGACGGCTTGGGAGCCGTCGTCGATGGCGAACAGGTCGTTTTCGCCCGCTATCGCGTTCGGATCGACAACGCCTCACCCGGCGAGTTCTACCAGATCACCTATCCCTACGGTGTCACCTACGCCGATGCGGAACTGGATCAGGGCGGTGCGGCCATCAGCAACATCAACTTCACCAACGACATCTTCCTCTGGAAGGGTGTTC
>CAYXGR010000090.1:7478-10299 GCA_964464525.1 uncultured Planctomycetaceae bacterium | reverse complement strand
GCCACAACATGTCAGCCCAGGGCAGAGCGAAGCGCCGCCCTGGGTCATTACGTCGACCAGCAACCAGCCCTGAAAGGGCGATACATGATGTTTGTCACCCAAGGACTGAGGCATGGGAGCGAGTATGAAAATGCAGGGCAGGTCGAGGGGACAAGGTGAAGACGATCGACAAGGTAAGCCGCCAAATGAAGATATGGGCACCAAGACCACCCAACAATCTCTGCGCTCCGCTGCGTCCTCCGCGGTAAGTTTGTAGTTTTTTTGTTGTTGTTGTTATTTCGGCGTTTCGACGTTTCCAAGGCTTCTGAATGTTCCAGTTCCTCTCCGGCTTTCTCCTGAATCCGATCATGGCGATCGGCGCGTCCGCCGTCGCCACCCCGATCCTCATCCACATCCTGTCCAAACGCCGCTACCGCCGCATCCGCTGGGGCGCGATGGCCTTTCTCCTGGAGGCACAGCAACGCAATCGCCGCCGGGTCCGCCTCGAACAACTCCTCCTGCTCCTGCTCCGTTGCCTGGCCGTCTTCCTGATCGCCCTGGTCATGATGCGACCCTTCATCCGCCCAGGCGCCCTCTCCGCCATCCTCGGCGCCGCCCCCCGGACCGAGCGGATCTTCCTCCTCGACGATTCCTATTCCATGGCCTACCACGCCGCCTCTGGAGACGCCAAGAAGGGCGACTCCAACTTCACCCGGGGCAAGCACGCAATCGAGCAAATCGCCCGTTGGATCGCCGACGAATCACCCGCCGATCCCCTGACGCTTATCCTCACCAGCCAGTCCAGGCAGCGTGCTCTCACCACGACCGGCCTCTCGGATCAGGATCTGCGCCAACTGCGCGACCACCTCAACACCATAAAGCCCTCGCAAACGGTCGCGCGGATGGGCAACGCCATCTCCGAACTCGCCAATAACATCGCCGAGTCGCCCGCACAGGCGAATACAACGATCTATATCATCAGCGATTTCCAGAAAAAGGACTGGATCCTCCCCGACGATCCGGCCGGTCAATCCACCCGAAGCGTCGTCTCGCCCCTGGGGGAGCTCGTCAGCGATGACGAATCCCCGAAACTCGTCCTGGTCAATGTCGGCGACACGTCGGCGGAGAATGTCGCCCTCACCCGCCTTGTCTCCGCACAGCCCCAGAGCGTCGCCGGCGTCCCGGCCCGCTTCGAGGCAACCCTGACCAACCATTCCACCCGGGCGATGAAAAACATCGAACTCACCATCGCCATTGCCGAACATCGCCTCCCGCCCGTCGTGGTCCCCATGATTCGACCCGGCCAGCAGGTGCGCGAGCCAATCGAGATCACCTTTCCCCAGGAGGGTTCCGACTATCTCCAGGTTTCACTCGCCGGTGCAGCCCTGAACGACGACGTCCTGCGGCTCGACAACACCCGCGCCGTCGCCGTCGAGGTCGTCCCCTCGGTCCGGGTTCTCATCGTTGACGGCGAGGCCGGCAATGATCCCTACCGGGACGAGGTTTATCTCCTCCGCACGGCCCTCAGGCCGGAGGGCCGCGCCGCCAGCGGTAATGAATTGACCATTGTTGACGAGCAGGAGTTGGAGGACATCGAGACGGACACCTATCACGCGCTCATCCTGGCCAACGTCGGCCGTCTCGGCTCCGCCGCCCTGCGAAACGTCGAACACTTTGTCCAGGAGGGCGGCGGGCTCATCATCTTCGCCGGTGACCAACTGGATATCGATTATTACAACACACAACTCTACCGAGGCGGAGATGGCGTCCTGCCCGCCGCCCTTCACGGCTTCGAGCAACCCCCCCCGGGCACCGGATCTATGACCTTCGCGAGCTGGGATGCCGACCACCCCATGATGCGAGCCTTCGTCAACGAACTCGCTGGCATCCTTCGACAGGTGCGAATACACGCCTACATCGCCGTTGATCCCGCGTCGATCGGGACCCATGAGCAACCTGACGACGGATCGCCCTCGACATCGGTCGAAACCGAATCAACCGCCCTTCCGTCCTCAAATGACATGGAAAAACGCGACGGTCCGATAGCCGCTCCCGCACTCCGCCGCGCCCCAGCCCGCGTCATTGCCCGCTTCAGCAACGCCGATCACTCCCCCGCGATCGTCCAACGCCGATTCGGCCGAGGATGGTGCGTCTTCATCGCCACCAGCGCCGATCAGGAGTGGAATGATTGGGCCGCAAACTTCAGTTATCTCCCCATGATGCTCGAACTTGTCCAGCACATTGCCAAGCCCGCCACGGCCGCCGGTCAGTCGATCGTCGACTCTCCGATCGTCTGCCCGTTGAATCCGAGTAGCTTCAAAACCACTGCCCGACTGCGAACTCCGGGCTATCCGCTGGAGCCGGAACTGACGTTGAAGACCGCGCCGTCAGAAGGTCCATCTTCCGCAGACAAGTCACCGATCCTGACCTACGACGCAACCACCAACGTGGGCATCTACCAGTTCCGACTCTCGGCGACGACCGGTGAGACTCTCACGCGTTACGCCGCGGTCAATCCCGACTCAGCCGAGTCCAACCTGGCGACGGTCGGTCGCCTGGAACTCGATTCCGAACTGTCGGAGGACATGCCGTTTGAGTATCTGGCCGATATCGGCGCATTGGCAGAACAGTCAGCCCATTCAAAACAGGAGATCTGGTGGCAGGTATTGCTGGCGGCGATTACCGTCCTCATGATGGAGCATGCATTAGCCTGGTGGTTCGGCACCCGAGGCCTCTAACCCGAACCGCACGTTTATCAGAGCCGCGACCATAAGGGAGCGAGGGGTGGCATGGCCAAGCGAAGCGCGGCCATGGCGACGGTGCGAGGGTAGCATGGCCAAGC
>CAYXGR010000090.1:0-7378 GCA_964464525.1 uncultured Planctomycetaceae bacterium | reverse complement strand
GCATGGCCAAGCGAAGCGCGGCCATGGCGACGGTGCGAGGGTAGCATGGCCAAGCAAGACGCTCAGCACAGTAGGATGGGTCATAGGCCCATCTGTTGAACCCGTATGATCTGTGGCACCGGTTTCCAACCGGTGCGGTAGGCATCATAACAAACGCAGAGCAGTTCGAGCGTAATAAATGTAATGATTAACAATACAAACCATCAAACAATGACAAATGCCCCAAGAAACCTGCCGCTAAACTCTGCGTCCCCCTGCATCCTCCGCGGTAAGCTGTATTGTTGTTTCTGTTTCTGTTGTTGTTTTTGTTTTTATTTTTATTTTGACTTTTTGACGTTTTGACGTTTCGGCGTTTCGGCGTTTCGGCGTTTCAACGTTTCCCAGCCCGAAGGCACTGAATGTTGACCCCTGAATCCCACATCCTGGCCGATGGCGCGACGACCGTCGCCGTGGACGAGGTGTTCGAATTCGCCCGCTGGTCCTCGGGAAACGCCTTCCTCGTCGGCGGTCTCCTGACTGCCGCCGCCCTCTACGCCGTCGTCTGGATGTATCGCCGCGAGGCCCGTGGTCGAATCAGCCCCCGCCTGCGCTGGTCAATGGTTGCCGCCCGCGTCAGCGTCCTCCTCCTTCTCGGTCTGATCGGCCTGGAACCAATCCTCATCAAAAATGTACACCGTCGTCTGGATGCCGTCACCCTCGTCCTCGTTGACGAGTCGGCAAGCATGTCACTAGCCGATCGATACCGTCACGAAGCCGATGCCCGCCGAGCCGAAACTGCAATAGGACCGATCCCGCCGGACGGCGCGATCCGCACCTCCCTGTGCGAGCGCCTGCTCTGGGGAAAGGATTCACAATGGCTCCGCTCGCTTACCGAACGAAACGACGTCAAGCTGTTTACGTTCGGCGACACCTTGATCGAACACGGACTGATCCCGCGCAAGCCAAGTTTCCCGATCCCATCCGATGACGGCCAAAAACGCCCCACGAGCCAACCCGGTTCCGCCCCGGATGCCGATCCCTCAACCCAATTCATCCCCGAAGGCGCGGCTACCGACGTCGGCATGGCCATCCGCGGTGCGATCGACTCCGTCGCCGGCACACCGATCGCAGGCATGGTCCTCCTGACCGACGGCGGTTTCAACCGGGGTGAAGCCTCAAGCGTCGTCGGCCGATTCCTGAAACATCGCCAGATCCCCCTCGTCGCGATCGGCGTCGGCGATCCGGCCGACCCCGTCAACGTTCGCGTCACCCGCGTCGCCGCGCCGCGCTCGGCCTTCAAAAACGATCCCTTCCGCATCACGGTACGGATCGATGCCGAAGGTGTCGGCGACGAGGGATTCAAACTCGAACTTCTCGAACGCCGCGTCGGCGAGACCGAGCGTGCCATACCCGTCGAAACCCGAACCATCCAACCCGGTGCCGACGGCCGACTTCCCCCCGTCGTCTTCGAACGCAAGGTGGCCGAACCCGGCATGCGCAGCTACCTCGCCCGCGTAACGCCGCTCCCCTTCGAGTCGGTCACCACGGACAACCAGCGCGAAGTCCTCCCCGCCGTGCGCATCCTCGACGACAAGATGAAGGTGCTCCTCATCGCCGGCTCCCCCGGCTACGACTACCGATTCCTCGCCCGGCTCCTGGAGCGCGACGAGACGGTCGATCTCGCCACCTGGCTTCAGTCGGCCGACATCCTCGCCGTCCGCGACGGTAACACCGTCATCACCGAGCTGCCCAGCACGATCGAGGCCCTCAACCACTACGACGCCTTGATCCTCCTCGATTGCGATCCGCGAGAGTTCGATCCCACCTGGGGCAGCATGGCCGCCACATTCGTCTCCGACCACGGTGGAGGCCTCCTCGTTGCCGCCGGAAATAAATACACGGGCAGTTTCTTCCGATCCCCCAACATGCGATCCCTCCTCGAGGTCCTCCCCATCGTCCCCGACCCGGAGGCCGAAATCGTCATCAACGACCTCGGCCACTACCAGACCCGGTCCTGGCCGATACTCATCCCAGAGGATGCCGCCGCCGATCCGATCCTCCGACTCTCCGACGATCCGGCCGAAACCCGAGCGATCTGGGCCCTCATCGGCCAGGTTTACTGGCACTATCCCGTCCGCCGAGAAAAACCCGTTGCCCGCGCACTCATGCGCCATTCCAATCCTCGCCGCATCAATGCATTCGGGCCCCACGTTCTCTTCGCCACCCAGTTCGTCGGCACCGGTCGCACCGCCTTCCTCGGCATCAACGCCACCTGGAGATGGCGACGCTTCGACGAGACCCATTTCAACCGCTTCTGGATTCAGACGCTCCGCTATCTCGTCGAGGGCAAGCTCCTCGGCGGCCGCGCCCGAGGCCAGATCCTCACCACCAAGGAACAATTCGACCTCGGCGAGTCCATCGTCCTGACTGTCCGCGCACTCGATGAACATTTCAATCCGCTTCTCATGCCCGAACTCGACCTGCTCGTCCGCCGGGGCGATACGCCCCCCGCCCACGACGGATCGGTTCGTCTTTCCGATGAGGCCTCCCCGAAAACCGTCGCCCTGTCACCGATCCCCGGCCGCGACGGCTACTACGAGGGCCGCTTCGTCCCCGGCACCGTCGGCGCCTTCAAGCTTCGGCTCAACCTCCCATCCGCTGCAACGGGAGAATCCACCCCCGCATCCGATTCGCTCGAACACGAAATCGTCGTTACCAAGCCGGATGTCGAAATGAGAAACACCGCCATGAACCGACCGGGCCTCCAGGAATTCGTCGAAACGGCCGGCGGCACCGGTCGATACCTCGAAATCGACGAGGCCCAACAGGCCGCCGATCTGATCGAAGATCGCAGCCGCACCTTCGTGGTCCGAGGCCGGCCCCGCCCCCTATGGAATAATACTGTCGTATTCTCTATCCTGATCGCACTGCTCACCCTCGAATGGATCCTCCGAAAAAAGGCGAAACTGCTCTAAGACCATGCACCGAGAAATCGAATCATCCCGTTTCCAGGATCAGGTGATCGCCCCGCTCGATCGCATCGGCCGATCCCTCAAACGCCTCGTCCTCACCGAGGGCCTCTGCCGCTGCGCCACTTTTCTCGTCAGCATCGCCGCCGTCCAGTTCTTCGCCGATCGAACCCTCATCCTCGGCAGCGGCCCCCGTGCCGCCATTCTGATCATCCTCCTCGCAACGATCGCCATCCAAACCTGGCACCGTCTCCTACGCCCATTGGCCGCACGCATCGATATCAACGACCTCGCCTCGATCCTCGAAAGAAAGAATCCCGGATTCCGAGACCACCTCGCGACAGCCGTCGCCTTCGCCACCGCCGCGGGCACAAATCCTCATCGCGATTCACCCGCACTCGTCGCCGCCTTGCTCCGCGACGCGATCGATCGCTTCCGCACCCTGCCCACCGAAAACCTCTTTCGACGCCGGCGACACCGGAGATACCTCGTCCTCGGCCTGACCGCCGTCGCGATTGCTGTCTGGGCCGTCGCCGTCGCACCCGACACCATGGCGACCTACGTCGCCCGAAACCTCATGCTCCGCGATGTCCCCTGGCCCATCTCCACGCGCATCGTCCCGCAGGGCTTCTCCAACGGTCAAATGTCCTGGCCCATCGGCGACGATCTCATCCTCGTCGCCACCGCCTACGAACACATCCCCCCCTCGCTCCGCGCCGAATTCGAATACACCGACGGCGAGGCCTCCGTCCGCGACATGGATCGCCGCGGTCGCGATCAGTTCATTCTCGACTACGGCCCCCTCGCACAGGCAATGAAGGTCCGCTTCCTGATCGGCAAGTTCGGGGTAGACGAGCGCACCGACTGGTACACAATCCACGCCGTCCCGCGCCCCTCGGTCCAATCGGTCCGAATCGAGATCACCCCGCCCGACTATGCCGCCATGGAGCCCTTCGTCGTACCCTATGCCCAGGCCAGCGCCGACATCATCCGTGGATCCAGCGTCCGTATCGACGCCACCCTGAGTAAGCCGATCGCCCGCGCCGTCCTCCGCGCCCGGTCCGACGAACGCCACGTCGCCCCGGCCACAATCCACGAGGGTGTCCACGTCTCCACCGAGTTCGTCCCGAAACGCAAGGGCACCTTCTTCTTCGACGTCCTCGACAAAGACGGCCTCGATGATCGCCAGCCCGTCACCTATACCTTCAGCCTTATTCCCGATCCGCCCCCGAAGGTTCGGCTCACGCTCGAAGGTGCCGGCGAGCTCGTCGTACCCGACGCCATCCTTAATCTTGCCGTCGACTGCGAGGATAACCTCGGACTCCGCACCGTGAACCTCGCAATCCACACCGAGCGGGAGAACGGACCGACAAGCACCGAAGAGCCCGTCGAACAATCCGAGCCCCTGCCCGATTTCGTCGCCGGTCAACTTCGCTACTCGCTCAAACGCGCCTGGCCGCTATTGCCGTTCACCCTCGAGCCGGGTGATCAGATCACTCTCCAGGTTCGAGCAACCGACGCCCAGCCCCCCGGGAAGATCGAGTCGAATACCCATAAAGACAGCCTGCCCGCGCGGTCCAACCTCGGCGAGTCACTCGCCTACACCCTGCGCATCGTCACGACCGAGGAACTGCTCGCCGAACTCGGCCGCCGCGAACACGAATGGCGACGCGAGTTCGAGCAGATCATCAAGTCGCAGGAGCAGATCATCCACCGTCTTGAAGACCTGCACGGTCTCTCCAAGGAAGACGCCCACGCGGCGCGGCGTTCGATCCGCTACGGGCAGGAGGCCCGCACCCAACGACAGCAGGTCGGCCGGCTCAAGACCGTCGCGCGGCAGTTCGAGCAGATCCTCGAGGAATTGATGGTCAACCAGCTTGCCGGGCCTGCCGTGCGGCGCCGCCTCTCCGGGGGCGTTCTCCGCCCGCTCAAACGACTGATCAACGAGGACATCATCGCGACGGCGGCCCTGATGGACCGCCTGCGACACGATTTCGACGAAGCCGTCGCCGACGAATTGGAACAACGCGAGGCCAAAATCGTCCAAACGATGTACGACATTCTCGCCGACATGTTAAAATGGGAAGGATACAATGAAGCGGTCGCCCTGCTACGCGACATCGTACGGATGCACCACGATGTCAACCGGGCAACCGAGGCCCGGCTCGAACGCGAGATCGAGAAGCTCTTCGGCGGAGACTCTGAACCCGCGCCCAAGCCGACTACAAGGCCATCACCAAGGCAGTGACCATGAGGCAGCGATCCAAGACCGTTCAGCCGACCAACCCCCGGGGAGCATCGGCGTCCCGCCGATCTTGACAATCAAGCGTAGGATGGGTCATTTGACCCATCTGTAAATCGTGTGGATAAATGAATGTACCTCAATATCACCCAAAACGTGCATCCAATTCGTCGAGCGGCAATCGCCGCGATGCTCCTCCTCATCCCGGTTGTCGCCCATGCCGCACCCGATCCCTCCCTACCGGTCGATCCGAAAAAAGATTCCTCCCCCGCCGAGGCCCTCGCCGATCGGCAGGCCGTCGTTCGGGATCGAGTCAGCCGTCTTGAAGACCGCATGTTCCAGTTGAGCCAGGCCCTGCGCAAGTCCGACCCGGACAAGGCCGGCCGACTCCTCGAGAGCCTCGGGGCCCTACGTGGCAAAGGGATCCGCCAGCGCATCGACGAGATCGTCGACAAGCTCCGAACCGAGCAATACGCCGACGCCGTGGACGCCCAGCACGAAATCGCCGACGACCTCCAAACCCTCCTCCGCATGCTCCTGGAAGATCCCGACAACATGGAACAGCGGAAGGAGGAGATCAAGCGTCTGGAAGAACTGCGCAAGGCCCTTGACAACATCATCGAGGAACAGGCCCGCGAGAAGGCGGCGGCCGAGGCGGCCCGCGCCGCGGAGAACCGCGCCGCACTGCTGGAGGCCGCGGCCAAGGAACTCAGCGAACTCCTCCAGCGTCAACGCTCCGCAGCACAGCGAACACAACGGGACGGCGGCAGCCTCGCCGAGGCCGCCAACGACCAGGCGGGGATTCGAGGCCGCACGGAGGCCGTTGCCAAGGATGTCGAGTCCGTCGCCGAGGCCGAAGCCAATACCGACGCCGAGGCCGATGTGGGGGAGGGCGCATCCTCTGCCGGTTCCGGTGGCGAACCCGATCCACGACAGGCGTCGAAATCTCTCGACGACGCCATGGAGAAGATGGAGTCGGCCGAACAGGCCCTCCGTAAGGCGGATGCGCCGGAGGCAAAACAGAATCAGGTCGAGGCGGCCAAAGCCCTCGAAGAGGCCCTGGACAACATCGAGAAGAAAGCCGAGAAAATTCGCAACAAGCTCAAGCTCGACAAACAGGCCGCTGAACAACGCGAAACCGCCGACAAGACGGACACGTTATCGAACGACATGCAGAGCGGCGGAAGCGAAGGCAACGCTGGCGATCAGGGCGGTGACAAGAAGGGTGCCGGTCAGAAGAAGAACGATCAAGGCGGAAGTCAACAGAGTAGTCAGGACACACCCGGCCAGGATTCCGTCGAGCAGGCGGTCCCCCTGCAGCAGGAGGCGGCAGACAAGCTGGACGAGGAAAATTCCGACGCCGCGGTCGAAAAGCAGAAAGAGGCTCTCGACAAGCTCAACCAGGCAAAGAATGAACTCGACGATCGTCTTGAACAACTTCGCAAGGAGCAACAGGAGGAGTTCCTCGCCGCCCTCGAGTCCCGCTTCCGGGCCATGCTCGGCCGTCAGTTGGAGTGCAACAAGGCGACCACGCGGCTAGGCGAACTTGGAACCGAAAACTGGAAGCGATCCGACCAGCTCGAACTCGCCGAGCTTTCACAGAAGCAGCGATGGGTCGGACAGCAGGCCGACGAGGCCTACTTCCTCCTCGTCGAAGAGGGCACCACGGTCATCCTCCCCACGCTCGTCGAGCAGGTCCGAGACGACGCAACCCACGTCGCCGACCGACTCGCCGCGGCCGATGCTGGTATGAACGTCCGCATGACCCAGGCTGATCTCGAACAGGTCCTTCGCGACATCATCGACGCGATCAAAAAGAAGCAGGAAGAATTGGATAGCGAAGGTGGCGGGGGCGGTGGAGGCGGCAACTCCCCGCTCTTGCCCGGTTCGGCGGAACTGAAACTCCTCCGCGCCTGCCAGGTACGTGTCAATCTCTCAACGGAACGTTTGCAGGTCGAAAGCGAGGATGCAAACCAATCACCCGACGAGATCACCCGCGCATTGAAACGATTGTCCAAACGCCAGGCCGACGTAGCCGAAATGGCCAAAGATATGCACGAAGCCCTCAAAAAAGCACAATGAACATACGTCTAATAATCCTGTGGCACCGATTTCCAACCAGTGCAGTCTGTGTGCCTCTGCTACCAGCAGTGAGAGACCGGATGACGAGCCACGGACTTCCAGTCCG
>CAYXGR010000089.1:0-10310 GCA_964464525.1 uncultured Planctomycetaceae bacterium | reverse complement strand
GTCTCGGTTGCGTCTGTGGAAGTGGGAACTTCAACGTTTGGCTGACGAGTTGAGGCTTCCGATGTCGGTCTGTCATTTTCCTCCAGGAACGAGCAAGTGGAACAAGGTGGAGCATCGGCTGTTCTCGTTCATCAGCTCCAATTGGCGAGGCGAACCCTTGGCTGACTATGCGACCGTGGTGAACCTTATCGCCAAGACAACCACGACTACAGGACTGAAAGTTTCCTGCCGGTTAGACCGCCACCGGTATCCGACAGGGCGAAAGATCTCAAATGGAGAGTGGGACAAGATCAGCCTGTATAGCGATGACTTCCACGGCGATTGGAACTATACCATTCGGCCAAGAAGGAAAAGATGACTTGATAATTTATTTCATTGCAAGCCCTAACTGCGCAACTTGGGTTAGAAATCCGATGCTCTATCCTGCTGAGCTACGGGCGCAACATGCTTAACTACATGTACTTACAGTTGTTCAGTTAATCTACAAGAATCCGGCGACAACCGGTAATCCCACAATAACGTGGCTTTTCGCCTCGTCAGGGAACTGGTTGTGAGGGGTGTACGTCGTCATGGCATTGCCACGAGGCAAGAAATTCCAGCCCCAGAAACAAATCCCGTCATTTCCACTGATTCCACCAGTAAAAAGGTCAATTGTGCAAGAAAGACTGTGGAAAGACTTACTACTTTGGTGTCTGGACTGATACAAGGGCAGCCCAAGAAGAGTATAACCGCTGAACGGTCGTTTTCATACGGAAAAACAATCGATTCCGCGAGTTGAGTTTGCTCTTACCAAACTGGCAGGAATCCCGAATCCTCACGAAGACTATGCCGGAGTCGAGGTAAAGCTGGTGCACGGCCTGGTTGGCGAAGGGCATTATGGCGTCCAGCACCGATCGCCGAATGAATGTACAAGCGGTTCCGAGATTGGATGAAATAGTGAAGTGAGGCTCCAACCGGGTCCGGCACCTCAATCGCAGTAGATACTACATAAAGTCATTGTCCTATATCACTTCGAGCGTACGGTTTACCGAATTCGGTTGTATAGATTTCGCGATATGTCTCTGCACGATCCGGCCGCCCCCAGCCTTCATACAGTTGGATCAGGATTTCGAGGCATTTGCGTGTGTGGGGATGTTTGTCGCCGAAGGTCTCTCGTATAATGGGATGGCTCTCCAGAATCAACGGTTCGGCTTCGTCGTAGCGCTTTTGTGCGGCGATGCATGTACCCAGGGCAAACTGTCCCATGGCGATCCGCCAATGGGTTTCAGGAAGTGATCGGCGCCATGTGTCGAGTGATTCCCGATAGATCGGTTCGGCTCCGACCTGGTCATTTCGCATCCGAAGCAGTGAGGCCAAGTTATACAAGCCAAGCGCTACATCGGGGTGGTCTTCTCCCAACAGTCGGCGGTTCATCGAAAGCGCTTTTCGATAGAGTTCCTCGGCCTCCTCCATCTCCCCCCGGCTCGCCAGAATGACTGACAGATTTCCCAGACTTTGTGCGATATCGGGGTGGTCGCTGTTATAGTGCGTACGGCGAATCGTCAGGACTTTCCTCGCCAACTGAACCGCGCTTTCAAGATCGCCCTTCTGACGGATGATATTTCCGAGGTTGTTGAGTGACTCGGCGGTTTCGAGGCTCTCGTCGCCCAGCAGTTCCCGGCGCAATGCCACCGCCCGGCGAATCATGGTTTCGGCTTCGGCCAAATCTCCACGAGCCTGCCGAATGGCCCCCAGGTTGTTCAGACTCTGGGCGACCGCGGCATTACGATCTCCGAGGAGATGCTCCTGTATTGTCAGCGCTTCGCGCACGAATGGCTCCGCTCTCTCATAGTCACCCTTTGCGTAGAATGCAGTGGCGAGGTTGTTCAGCATCTCCGCCACTTCCTCATGTTCCGGTCCGTGAAGGCCGCGAATCAACTCCAATGCCTCACCCAGGTGTGTTTCCGCCTCGTCGTATAGACCCAGACCGGCATATGACTGTCCTATCGTGGCATGAATCGCAGCCCGGATCTCGGGCTCGTCGCCCAGTTCGGTATCCACGCGGATTGCCGCGGCGTCGAGCACCTCCTGCATGGTGACTTTGCGGCCGTCGCGGCGGGGATCGACGGCGGCCAGCATTTCCTGAACGAAATGATTGATCTGATCGGCCTTTCGTGCCTCTATGCGTGCTGCGTCCCGCTCATTGGCCGCCAGATGCGCCTGCCAGGCAGTCCCGATGATTCCACCCATCAGACTCACGATCAGGGCGAAGGCCGCTGCCACCGTCGCCTTATTGCGCGTGACGAACTTGGCTGCGCGATAGCGCAGCGTGCTGTTTCGAGCGATGATGGGTACCCCCGCGAGATGTCTCTGAATGTCTTCGGACATCTGCTCCACGGAGGCGTAACGATCGCCGGGTTTCTGGTTGATGGACTTCAAGGCGATGCTGTCCAAGTCACCCGCAAGGTATCGCCGAAGTCGCTGAGGGGAGAGGCCGCGCTTCCGGCTGACCGCTTCCGGCGTCAGTTTCAGACGCGTCGTTCCGTCGGGAGCGATGACATCCTCGACGCGGGTGATGGCGGTACTGGGCCGGACGGGATCGCCCGCATAGATCGATCGTTCTAATTCATAGATGGAACACCCTTGAGAGGTGTGGGGTCTGCGTCCGCTCAACAACTCATACAGAATCACACCCAGGGAATAGACATCGCTTGCGATGGTGCTCGCCTCGGAACGAAGCTGTTCGGGACAGGCGTATTCGGGGGTCATGAAACGAAATTCCGGTACGGTCGTGTTGTTTCGAGCCCCGTCGGTCTCCGGTTCGAGGAGTTTCGCCACCCCGAAGTCCAAAAGTTTCACTTCGCCCGATTTCGTGACGAGGATGTTCGTGGGTTTCAGATCCCTGTGAAGGATCAGGCGGTGGTGTGCATAATCAACGGCAGAACAGACCTCGCGAAACAGCTCGAGCCGATCCCGCGTGGAAAGACTCTTCTCATCACAATATGCGTCGATCGGTTTTCCCTCGACATACTCCATCACGAGATACGGTCGTCCGTCATCGGTCGTACCGCCATCTAGGAGTCTCGCAATGTTGGCGTGTTCGAGCCTTGCCAGCGTCTGGCGTTCCCGATGGAATTGCCGTTGGATCTCTTTCGAATCCAATCCCCGTCGAATCACCTTGACGGCGACCTTTTTCTCGAACTCGCCGTCGATTCGTTCGGCCAGCCAGACTTCGCCCATACCGCCGGATGCGATCTTGCGATCGATCCGATAGGGACCCAGCGATCGGCCCTCCATCGATTCTTGATGGTCCGTCGGGGATAGACCGGCCAGAAGTTCGGCGGCGGATTCCTCCAGCAAATCCGGCGCGTGCTCGTGCGATTCGATCAGATCGGCCACCTCGTCTCGAAGATCGGCATCACGCCCACACATCCGAGTGAGGAAGGATGCTCGGTCCGCCGGATCGAGTTCAATCCCCTTGCAAAAGAGATCTTGAATCAGTGCCCGACGCGATGCGGGGACGCCGTCGAATCGAATCATGGTCCGGTTCCCTTGATTTCGCGGTGAAGCCAGGCCTTGGCCATGCTCCAATCCCGCTTGACGGACCGGGGTGAGAGGCCCATCACTTCCGCCGTCTCCTCGACCGAGAATCCACTGAAGAATCGTAACTCCACCACCTGGCTCAGCCTCGAATCGATGGATTCCAATCTCGATAATGCCTCATCCAATGCCACTACATACAGATCCTGTCGTTCAGCCAGGTGGACGGCATCATCGAGGCCGACGATGCGAAGGTTGCCGACGCGGCGTTCGGCATTTCGGGCCCGCGCGTAGTCCACCAGAAAGCGGCGCATGGCCCGGGATGCAACCCGAAAGAAATGAGTCCGATCCGTATAGTGAATCTCTCGCTGGCCGACCAAGCGAAGAAAGGCTTCATGCACCAGCGCGGTGGGCTGCAAAGTGTGGTTGGGTCGTTCACGATCCAGATACCGGCGTGCCAAGATCCGCAACTCATTGTAGACCAAGGGTAGGAGTCGGTCCGCGGCCTGGGGTGCGCCGTGACGCACCGCCCCCAGTGCCTCCGTGATGTTCCCAATTGGGTGCGATCTCAAAACGCTCACGATAGATTCCTATTTATTGTTGGCCCCTGTTTACTTGACTTCTCGCTTATACATGTAGAGAGATCCGACTCACCTCTTCCGTTTGCCGAACATGACCGAGGCATCGGGGGGTGTGGGTATGCCCACGGTTGCGTGCACCTGCACACATTTTCGGACTCGTTGAGATCCACGACCACGGCATTCTCATCATGCCTTGACTGCCTGGATAACCCTCGTAACGCCGACCAACGCGTTGTTTGTCTCTCTGAAGAGATCATCGTGGGGGAATGTGGCACACCGCATGCCATTACGATATCGCGCAATCAAACCGATGCTCTGGAACCCCAGTCAGTCCGAAAGCTTTTAATTCTGATTCCGCGAACCCACCCAAGATCACCCGTTGTGCATGGGGTATGGATACTCCACTTCACGCGCGATAGCGATTCCGTCGGAAACAAACCTGAGAGTATTGATAAGCTTCCGAATCCCACAGATCCGACTTCACCCGAATGAACCGATATTCACCATCACGATCACGATCAATCGAGTCCCATGTTGAGAGGTAAACCGATCATGAACACTGCGATACACCCACATTTATCGATGAGTCGCTCGTTGCGAGGTGCGCTGGTCATTTCCTGGCTGCTTTGTCTGATCGCTCAACCCCTTCATGCCCAGACCGATTGGGATGTGCTGAAGGTCACCAATACAGGCATTCCCGGCGAGAGCGTTGGGTTTGCGAAGTTCGCGCCGGATGGGAAGCTTTGGGTTACCGCACGTTGGCCTTTCTTCCAGGCGGGTGGATTCACCATCTACGATTTTCAGACACAAATCTGGGAAACCTATGCCGACTGGGATTCGCCACTACCCTCCCAGTTCGTTAACGACATCGAGTTCGACTCCGCCGGCGGCGCCTGGATGGCCACCAGCGGCGGCCTGGTTCACTTTGATGGAACCAATTGGGTGATCTTCAACTCCGCCAACTCACCGCTCCTGCACAACAACATCGGGGACATCGACCTGGATGCCGACGGTCACGTCTGGATCAACAACTCAGGCGGTCCGTCTTCCGCGATCTTCGAATACGACGGCGCCAATTGGACAAGCTTCGCCGTGGGGGGGGCGCTTCCATGGGCGCCGCCCTGGGACGTTCTCAGTTCCGTCCTGGTGGACAACGTCGGCCACGTCTGGGTGACCAACGAGGTACTCAACGGCGTCGCCGAGTACGATGGGATCCGCTGGACCCTCCATGGCGCCGGCGTCAATCGATTTCGCGGACTCAAACAGGATGCCGAGGGCAACATCTGGATGCTCGCGGGCATCGGCGGCGGTAATTTCTTTTACCGCTTCGATGGCACGAGTTTCGCCACCTTCTCCTCGGCCAACACCCCGTTCGTCAACACGTCGATCACCACCATCGCCGTAGACGACGTCGCCTCCGTCTATGTCGGCAACTGGGCTGGACAGGTCATCAAGTCCACCAGTTCAGGCGCGAGCTGGTCGCAGGTCACCACGACGCCCTTCCAGGTCTTCTCGATGGCTCCGGCGCCCAATGGCGATCTCTGGATCACCTCGCCCGGCGCCGTCCGTCATCACGATTCGACCGGCGTCTGGATCGAGGCGTTCAATACTTACAACACCGGCATCCCCGACTATTGGATCAACGACTTCAGCGTCGGTGCGGACGGCAAGATCTGGCTGAGCGGCTCCGAGGGCGGCATCAGCAGCTTCGACGGCCAGCGCTGGTCCAACTTCGGTTCGCACAATCCCAATGAGCCTTGGCCCGCACTCGCCGACGGCACCGACAGCGTCTTTGTGGACAACTTGGGCGATGCCTGGTTCGGGACCAACGGGATCGGCCGGTGGGACGGTGTCTCGCTTCAAGTCTGGGACTGGACCAATTCCAACCTGGGTATCGATACCACACAAGACATCGTCCAAGACGGTACCGGGACGATCTGGATCGGAACAGACTTCTCCGGCGTATTCTGGTTCGATGGAGCAGACTGGGTGAACCATGCATTCGCACCGGCCGGCTGGACAGCCAATGAGGTGGAATCACTGTCCACGGACAGCCAGGGAAGACTGTGGGTGGCTACATTCGTCGCGTTGCACATGTTCGATGGGACGAACTGGAACAGCTTCGACGCGCTCAATAACTTTCTATTCAGCCTCGGGGGGCCGAATGCCGTTGAAATCGGTCCGGACGATACCATCTGGATCGGGACCGACGGTGGTCTCGTCGCCTTCGACGGTGTCAACTGGCAGGTCTTCAACACGGCCAACTCACCGCTTCCCGCTGATCAAATCCAGAGCATCGACTTCCGAAGCGACGGGCTGATGGCGGTCAGCGCCATGGAGTTCGGTCCCATCACACCGTTCCCCAACGGCGTTTCCCTGATCGACGGCGACATCAACAACTCCGCCAACTGGACGATCCACACTTTTGAAAACTCACCTATTCCCCACTATCAGCTCGGCGACGTCAAGTTCGACTCCAACGGCGATTTGTGGATCAGCGCCATCAGCGAAGGCGTTGCCGTCGCACTCATCGGCGGCTCGATGGTGATCCCCGGCGATATCAACGGCGACGGCATCGCCGACACGAACGACATTCCGATATTTACAGCCGTCCTCATCGGAACGGACACGGATCCGAACCACATGGCTGCCGCCGACATGAATACCGACGGCGCCGCGGACGGTCTCGATGCCCAGCCGTTTACGAATGCATTGCTGGGCGGGTGATACCGCCGTGATCTGTACAGGAAGATAACTTTTGACCAAAAGGTCGCGATTCATCATCCCGCGATGAGATGCGCGATCGGCGCAGCCACAGACGACAGGAGCATAATCATGAAAGCATGGAATCTGATCGTATCGAATGCCGTATTCGTGTTGACAATCTCTGTTCCGGCATTCGGCCAGGCCAACTTTTCCGAAACCTTCGAAAACAACGGCCTCGTTCAACCCGGAGAGATGGGCCCGGAAAACCTCATCAACCAGGGCTGGATCTTCCGAAACCAGAGCAACCCGGTGGATGGCGTGGCCTGGTTCAATGGGAACGGCTTCGGCGGGATGCCCTTCGAGGGGGCCGGCTACGTCTCTTCCTCATCGTCCGCGACCGACTTTTTCGGCGGGGCCCTCAGCACATGGGCGATCCTGCCGGATATCCCGGGCCTCCAGGCCGGCGATGAACTGTCCGTGTGGCTCTTCGGGGGTGGTGCGTTCAGTGTGAATACGTTTTTCGAACTCCGGCGCTCGCCGAGCGGCGGAACGAATACCGGCTCCACTCCGACTGACGTGGGCGATTTCACCGACCTCCTCTTTTCCGTCGAACTCCCCCTGAACGCCTCCGCCTATCAGCAGGTTCTCGTCGCACTTTCTGGTCCCGGAAGACTTGCATTCCGCTTCCAGGCGCCCTTCATTTCGACGTTTCCCAATGGGGGGGCGATCATTTCTCTCGATATGCTCACCGTGGGTCCGCCCCCGCCGCCACCCTGCAATGTCCCCATCCCGCAGCCCGGTCAGTCGATGACCTGGACCGCCGCCGGTTCCCCGTATGATATCTGTCAGGATCTCGGTATCCCGGCGGGCGCAACCGTCACCGTCGAACCGGGTGTCGCGATTAACTTCAACCAGTCCAAACTGACCGTCTCTGGCCAGTTCATCGCCCATGGGACGCCGGCATTGCCCGTCGTCTTCAGCGGCAATACCGGATTCCAACCAGCCATCGAAGTCATCGGCGAGGTGGATATCTCCGAGGCCAATATCGGTGTTCGTGTCACAACTCAGGAGACCGGCTCGCTGCTCGTTGCCGACTCCACAATCGGTCCCGGCGGTCACCTCACGGGCGTGGCGCGTTTCGCGAGTGTTGAACGTTGCGATTTTTCCGGCGGCGAGCTGAATATCGCCGCGAGTATTCGTGTCGTGGACTGCCAGTTCACGCAGGGCAGCGCTCCGGTGCTCAGTGGGCTTGATCTGGTCGATAACCTCACCGTGGATGGCCAGTCGCTCACGATCGAGCGAGAATCCGTCGCACAGCCCACTTTCGTGAACAACGTATCAGTCACGAACAATGCAACCGGAGCGGGGCTCCGTGTTCGGGGCGCGAATTACTACATCGGTCCCAATGTCACCACCCAGGGCAATCTCTATCCGCTAGAAATCTTCCTCACGGGCGGCGGTGTCCTGCCCGGCTCCACCCTCCCGCAGGCCGGCAACATCAACAACTACATCCCCGCCGGCGAGTTCATCGCCGCCTCCGATCGGCATTGGGCCAACGTCGGGTTGCCGTACGTCGTCAATGGTTTCCACGACAACCGCGATGGCGTCCTCACCATCGAGCCCGGCACGACCGTCCAGTTCCAGCCCGGCGCCGGCGCGTTTCTCGTCAAAGGCTCGACGCTGAACGCCTTCGGAACACCGACGGAACCGATCACCTTTGAACCCTTCGATCCCGCCCAGGGATGGTTCGGCCTCAAGTGGGTGACACAGTTCTCACCCATCCTCCAGCACTGTATCTTCGATAATGCACAGATTGCGGTCCAATCCGACGAGAGCCGGCTCTTCCTGCAGGAGTGCCTCCTCTCCAACAATCAAATTGGCGGCTCCAGCTCCACCAGCGGAACGCTATTCCTTCACAAGAGCCGCGTCCTGAATAACACGACCGGACTGACGACGACCGCGACGGGGCACCTCGAGACGCAGGGAATCTTCGGCCCCAATGCCTTTGAGAATAACACACTCGCAGTGAATTATCTCAATACGACGTCCTTGCCCGAAATGACCCGGAACTGGTGGAACAGCCCCACCGGTCCGACGACGCCGCAGAATCCCGGCGGGACCGGTGATCCGGTCCAGGGCCTCGCATCAGGTACCTTTACACCTTTCCAGTCGGCCCCGCCGGACTTCAGTAACCACATCCCCACCGTCCAGTTAACCCCGATCTACTTCATGGTCAATTCCGGCCAAAAGATCATCCTCCGATGGAATGCCTCTGACGATACCGGAATCGTATCGCAGCGCGTCGAATTCGCGCCCTATGGATTCACTTACCAGACCATCGCCCAGCTTTCCCCTGGTGATCGAAGCTATGAGTTCACGGCGCCGATCGTGCTTCCCTCCAACCTGAGCACGAATGCGTCCGGGATCCGGATAGTCGCGGTTGACGACGCCGGTCAGGAATCCTGGGACGATGCCCGCTTCTTCATCCCCTACCAGGAAGACTGGACCGTAACACCACAAACCATCACCGGACCGCCGACCGTCGCCGCACCCGGCGAGACCATCGACGTCTGCTGGGATCCCGGCGCGACCTCCTCGGCCTTCTTCCTGGTGGACGGAGACGGATTGTTCCGGGGCGACGGTGGCGGCAGCAGTTGCCTGCCCATCGGCTCACGCACGCCGTGGATCAGTTCGGATACCGCACGCGTTGTGATTCGTGTCACCTTCGGCGCCGGCGGACGGGAAGCATGGCACTTCTCCGATTACTTCTCGATCCGGCCCGACACCCGTTTTGGCGACGCGCCTCCGGCGATCACGCTGGATTCGCCGATCGCCGGTCAGCAGTTCGCCGGCGGTTCCATCATCCCCGTCCGCTGGACGGCCTCCGACGATGAAGGGCTCCGCGCGTTTCATATTCAGGCAAGCTACGACGGCGGGAAGACCTGGCACTTCGTCGAAAAGAATATCCCTGGAACGTCCACCGGATTCGACTGGCAGCTTCCCGCGAGTTCCGGCATCAGCGACGTCCGTATCCGTGTCGTGGCGATCGATCAGAGATTCCAGAGCAGTTCGGACGGCGATAATCAGAGCGTTACCATCACAGCCGGCGTCCAGCTCCCCCCCGGCGACATTAACGGCGACGGCATCACCGACACGAACGACATCCCTGTATTCACGGCCGTGCTCATCGGTGTCGACACCGACCTGAACCACATGGCCGCCGCCGACATGAACGCCGACGGGGCGCCAAATGGAGGAGACATGCAGTTGTTCCTCGGTGTTCTGATTCCCTAAACGAGCACTGCCGACACGGAACGGTCCAGAGAAGCTCCTGCGCGTTGGCGGTTGCAGAGCGGTTGTCGCGACAACCCAAACGGCACTCTGGTGCTGGTTCGTGCGCCTTCGATCGGTCGTCACGGCATCAAAAACGCGGTTTTAACGGACAAATAGGGATTGGCAATCGATTAGAAATCCGATGCTCTATCCTGCTGAGCTACGGGCGCA
>CAYXGR010000088.1:0-10336 GCA_964464525.1 uncultured Planctomycetaceae bacterium | reverse complement strand
TCGGCGACTCCGAACAAGCCGATATAGGAATGCAAGGAGTGTGAGGGTCCATGACATTCTACGTGGGCTATATTCAGAGCTCCGACGCGTCAATGTGGGGTTCTTCCTGGAGCTGGCCATTGATCATCAACCCACTCGCTTGCGCTTGACCTCGCTTCGTTCCGTATAGGGTAAACGCTCGGGGCTCGCATTGGACCCGCTCGCTTGCGCTCGGGGCTCCGGATTGGATGCACACTGTGTTGGAACACGGTTCAAGTTTGCTGCTCCGCATGATCAACAGATGAGTCTGATGACCCATCCTACGCTGGGTTTGCGGGTCGCGGGAACTGTCATGGACTCGGAGTTCGATAGGCGACCGGGCCGGTTGTATCGCGCATGAATCTGGAATACGATCGAGTCATGCCTCGCGAAGTAAGACCGGCTGATTCATGTCCTTTCCCGTGTCTGATACGCTTTGTGTCTGCGTCTGCGATGATCCCGTTTTGCCTTTCTAGTGTGATGATTTCAGGTTGCGCTCGGCCACGGCACTATCGCGCGGCGATTCAGTCAGAGGTTCCCGGCGACCGGATCCTCGCCATCCGCTCGGCCGGTGAGGCCCGTGACCGCGGTGCGGTTCCTTTACTCGTCGATCGACTAGAAGATGACGACGACGGTGTCCGCTTCTTTGCGATCCTGGCGTTGGACAAGATCACCGGAAATCGGCTGGGCTATGCCTACGGTGATCCACCCAGCCGTCGAGCGGCGGCGGTGGAGCGATGGCGGGCCTATGTCCGCGACGGCTTACACGCTGCCACGGACGGAACGAACACCCCGGAAAAGAATGATCGGCCCGATCCGACTCCTGAACAGTCAGCGGCGTCCGATCTGGTGAACGTACCATGAGCGTAAAAAACACGATCGAATTGAATATCCTCAGTAATGCGCAGAGCCTTCCTATTGTACGGGCGGCGGTCGAACAGACGGCAACTACCGAAGGTTTTTCTGAGGACGAGGCGCACAGCTTGTGCCTGGCCATCGACGAGGCCTTGGCGAATGTGATTCGCCACGGATATGATGGCCGTGAGGATCAACCCATCACGATCAAACTTTCGCCGGTGACATCCAGCGACGGCCGATTGGGGATCGCTGTCGAGGTGCGTGACAAGGGGCGACAGGTCGATCCGGACACGATACAGAGCCGCTCGTTGGATGAACCGCGGGCCGGCGGCCTGGGCGTTCACATCATTCGAACGGTCATGGATGAGTGCGACTACAGTTGCCCGGCCGAAGGCGGGATGTTGCTGCGGATGGTGAAGTATCTCGCCCAGTCATAAGCGATAACTCCGCGAAAGCGGCCTTGTGAATATCGAAGTTTCATATGTCGAAGAATTCGGACAATCTGATCAAGACCATCCGCAAGACATCGGAATCAACGATCGTCATATTGGAGGGTGATGTGGACATGCGGCGATCACCCGATCTCCACGCGGCCCTGGTCGATGTAGCCAATGATCGACCGAAACGGCTGATCCTGAACCTGAGCGACGTGCCCTATATGGATTCATCGGGCGTGGGGACGCTCGTCGAAGTCTATCGCCGCGTGAACGGATACGAGGGCCGGTTCGTCCTGTTTGGCCTGTCCAATCGTGTTCGTAGTGTGCTCGAGATCACCAAGCTCGATCGGTTCTTCACGATCTGCGATACCGAAGAGGAGGCCGTCCGTGCGTAACATCCCATCGGAATGGATTACAAGGGTGGCACGGTCTGGCGACAAAGTCGTTAGGCCGTGGCCCTCGCGATCCACCACGGATCGGCTCCGATGAGCCGCGGGCTTCAGCCTGTGCGGTCGTTCGAAACCCAGTGCGCCTCCATGATCGCGCAAGGTCATACAGCAACTCATACTCGCAACTCAAGACGCGCATCCATTCATGACTGATACACCGAATCATCCTGCAACGCCTTCACGAAACATCATCGCCCGCGGGCTGGAAGGGGTCGGTAGGGCCTCGCGAAGCCGCCTGAACTCCCTTGCGGGAACCCTTCGTTTCATAGGGGGAGCAGCCTACCTGTTCAACGATACCTTGGCTTGGATCACCCGGGCGGCCTTCACCCGTGAGGCCCGGGTCGGCAGGGAACATCTCTTCGCCCAGATGGTCCGTGTCGGTGTTCGAAGCATTCCCATCATCACCCTTGTCCAGGTCTTCATCGGAATCATCCTTGCGCTTCAAATGGCCCCGACGCTGGCCAGTTATGGACAAGTCCAACGCGTCGCCGACATCGTGGCCATCGCCATGTTTCGCGAACTCGGCCCCCTCCTATCGGGAATCGTCCTCTCCGGCTTCGCCGGCGCCAGCATAGCCGCTGAGTTGGGAACCATGGTCGAGGGAGAGGAGATCAAGGCCCTTCGCGCGATCGCCCTGAATCCGATCTGGTTTCTGGTGGTACCGCGCTTCATTGCGACGGTCATCATGCTCACATTGCTGACGGTCATCGCCGACGTGGTCGGGGTCTTCGGCGGGTTCTTCACGGCGACGACGATTCTCGACATCGCCCCCGAGCAATATCTGAGCTACACCCGGCTCGCCCTCACACACACGGACTTCATCAGTGGGCTGGTCAAGGCGGCCGTCTTCGGCGTGATGATCTCAATGATCGCCTGTTATGAGGGGCTGAACGCAAGCGGCGGCGCGGAAGGCGTCGGCCGCGCCACGACCAACACGGTCGTCAAATCCATCGTCGCCCTCATCCTGGCCGACGTCCTCTTCACCGCCGTCTTCTACGCCTTCGGGATATAGTAGGGTGGGCATTGCCCACCACTTGTTTTTCCGCCCCGAAGCAACAAGTTAGCCCAGGGCAGAGCGAAGCGCCGCCCTGGGTCAGCGTAATCAAAAGCACTCAGCCCTGAAAGGGCGATACAACTAAGGAATGGGCGCAAAATAACTTCCCGGCGGGTCCATGACAGAACCCGCAGGTTCTCATGCCGGCTTCAGCCGGCAGTTTTTTGTTTGCCACCGACTTCAGTCGGAGGTGGACGCGATGTTTTTGTTGTTATTTTGACTTTTTGACGTTTTCCCTCACGCCACCAGTTCTGCCGGATCCCCCTTAAACCGCCGCCTCAGCCGACCGATCACATCCTTGTGAATCTGGCTGACCCGCGATTCGGACAAATCCAGCACCAGCCCGATTTCCGCCATCGTGAGGCTCTCGCTGTAATACAGCACCAGCACCAGCCGTTCTTCGCGGTTCAGGCCACGGGTGATGTAGTCGGTCAGCATCTGCCGCGACACGCGCTGCGACGGATCGATGGCATGCTTGTCCTTGATGTCCCATCCGCTCGGCGAGCCCCGGTGTTGTCCGTCTTCGTCGTTCTGAACGGCCGATAGGTGGACTTCGTGTCCCAATCGAGAAAGCCGTGACAGTTCCGCGAATCGTTTCAGGCTCATGCCCATTTTTTCGGCAAGTTCTTTGTCGGTCGGTGGGCGACCGAACGATGAATCGAGCAACTCCTTGTTGTTCATACGCTGTTTTTCAAAGCTGCGCACTGTTCGGGATTGTCCGTCGAGTGTACGCAGCCAGTCCATGACGGCGCCATGGATGCGCTGCTGGCAAAACGTTTCGAATTTAGCCTTATGGCACGGATCGTAGGCCTGAACCGCCTCCATCAATCCGTCGTACCCCGCCGAGCAGATCTCATCGTAGCTGATCTGCGCGGGAAGCTTTTGGGCGAGCCGGGCGGCCAGCATGTGCACCAACGGTCGGTAGTGTTCGACCAGTTTGTTGCGCAGAGGGATGGGATGCCCGTCGAGATATTTTTTCCAAAGATCACTGACGTCGCGGCGCGAAGACTTCATCGGGAACACTCCTTTGTTCGCGTGGGGTTCGTACCTTTGTCGGATGGCACGAACGTGTGAGTCCTAATGCCGACCAGCGAAAAGACGAGATGATGAGTTGGATTCGAGCCAGGCGTCCTTGCCTGATAAAGATGGGTTAGTCGCTAACACCTCCTTGAGTTAAACGCGGCAAGTGAATACTACACGCGGCAGGTTCACTTGGCCAGTTAAAAATTTGAATAAAATAAAAAAAAATCGAGCGATGAGAGAAGACCACTCCCGAAATCGTAAAAAGCAATAATCGCACTCATGCGTGTAGGGGAATTATCAATGTTTTGTTCGGAATTTGGATGATGAACGGATACATTCTCGGAAACGCGCATGATTTGCGCGAAACTCACTTCGTGAAGATCAACAGCAACGTCAGCACGATGATCAGCATCGATTCGAGAATCACCGCGATAATCAGTCCGACAGGGTAGGTCGCCGATTGGGAATAGGGGGCATGGGAGGGGTACGATGGGGAATGGCCCGAATCCATCTCGTCGATTCCCTCTTCACTGCCATCCGCGAGATCCTTCAACAGGTTGTCGTCAAACCCGCTGCGAGCCTGTAACGGAGCCTTCCCCTCCTGAACCTTGGCCAGATCCAACAACAAATCGGTTGTCGATTGGTAGCGATACTTCCGATTCTTGGTCATCATGTGCTCGACCACCTCGGCCAGACCGGTCGAGAGCGACTTGTTCAGATGATCCGGCGGCGTCAGCGGTTGCTTCAGGTGTTTCTGCATGATCGACGTCGGAGTCGACCCCTCAAACGGCACCTTACCGGTCACCATGTGATACAACGTCGCCCCCAGCGAGTAGATGTCGGCCCGAAAATCCACGTCCACCACCCCGCGGATCTGTTCGGGAGATATGTAGTAGGGGGTGCCAAACGCACGGCCTTTCTCGGCCTCAGCCGCCGCGACGTCGTCCGCCAGTCGCGCCAGCCCCATATCCGCCAGCTTGGCCGTGCCATCCTTCGTAATCATCATATTCTTGGGCTTCACGTCCCGGTGAATCAGACCCCGGGCATGGGCATGTTCCAGAGCACGTGCGATCTGGATGATGGTGTTCAACGCCGCATCTTCTTGATAAACCCGGTTGCGCATCAATTCGTCATAGACCGTCTCACCATCGACGTATTCCATTACGAAATAGTGGCTCCCGGCGTATTCACCGACGTCGATGGCCTGAACGATGTTGTTGTGGTTCATCTTCGCCGCAGCCTGCCCTTCCTTATAGAAGCGCTCGACGAACTCCGGATCCTTGCTCAGATGATCGGGAAGAATCTTGATCGCCACGGTCCGGTCCAGCGAGAGCTGACGGGCCTCGTAGACCTTGGCCATGGCCCCGGCCCCGATTTTTCGCTTGATTTGAAACCCCGGGATCTGCTTGAACGACTGGGAGCCGGAATCGTCCGCCGCGTTGTAGAGCCGTTTTAGTTGCGACTGCGTCAGCACCCCGGTCTTGACCAGGATGTTCCCCAGTTTGATCTCTTTACCCTGTGCCTTCAGGGAGTTGCGCTTGGATATGCACGCCTCGATCTCCTTCGCCGTCGCCAGACCCCCATCGACGGCGGCGCGGCCCACGTAACTGTCGGTCGCCGCCGACTTCTTCGTATCATCGTGTGCCTGTTCCGTCTCCATATCGTCTTTCATGCACGATTGAGTTGGACTGATAACGCTCGTAGCCGCCGATCACCAATCCGGCTGACGGCCGCTGTGGCACCAGGTTCCATCCGGTGCATATCCACTTGCAAACAGTCGTTGTGATATCCAGTTACGACCTCTACCACTAGCCGGCAGGGTGTTTTCAGCGATGCGGCCGCACGATCAGTGGAATCGGATCGCCTGCTTTACTCTATGAATGCAAAGAACTTAAATCAATCCCAATCCACCCCCCCTCTCAATCCGCGCGCGAATCCTAAGCAATCCCGGCCCCAGACGCAATCCACCATTTTCGGACCTGACGTGTGAGAGGGTGCCAACCCTTCCGATCCCCAAGCGCCAAATCGGAGCCGCGACCGTGAGGAAACGGTATTCGTTTATCCAAAACTATCTACACCCAACTAAGCCCCGTGGGGTCGGCAGCGACTGGAGAAGCTCGATGCGGTGGTCGTCCTCGGATACTTCCCCGACCCTCAATCAAAGCGTCCTGAGAGGATCCTCATTGTTCGAGTTGGGCGACCCGCTCGCTGCAGGTTTTCATCTCTGCCGCGATTTCATCCGGTACCCCGTGATCGGCCTGCAACAAAAGCGTGCGTTCTCGCATGTCAACAAACACGGCGTGGCATTGGCTCAACCAGCGATGGGCCTCGCGAAGATGATCGAGTGACGGATCGTCGCTTGCGACATTGGCGTGGGCCTTATGAAGCTCGGCCAGCTTGTAGTACGCCACCCCCAACCGCCGGAGCGCATCCGAATCATCCGGGCGCGATCGGGCAACATCTTCACAGAGTTTCAGATGCTCAATGAAAGTCTGCTCCGCATCCCCCAGTTGGCCGAGTGAGAGCTGGGTTTCACCGGTTCGAATCACCCCCACGATGAGAGCCGATCGTGCCTTCTCGTCATTCGGATCGTCAACAAGGAGTGCTCGCATCACCGCTGCAGCCCTCAGGCAGTGGGGCAGCGCCTTCTTGAAATCCCCCGACTGCTGATAGGTGAAACCGACGCGCTCGGCGGCAATCCCGAGGTCGCGCCGGAACACGGCGTTGTGCGGATCGTCTTTGACCAGATCCTCCAGGAGGCTCAGGCTCTCCAGGCGATGGTGCAGGGCCTTGGCCGGCTTTCCCTGCCTGTCGAAAACCTCCGCGAGCAGACTGCTCATCGAGACCACCGCGTGCCGGTTGAACACATCTTTCGGGTTGCGCTCGAGCACCGATTGAAATAATGCCAGTGCCTTCAGGCCCGCGGTCAGGGAATCGTCGAGTCGGCCCTTCCGCTTCCATTCCTGGGATCGGTATTGGATACATTGACCCAGATCGCGCCGGATGTTGATGTTTTCCGGATATATACGACTGAGCCGTTCAAAGAGTTGCTGAGCCCGGTCGTTGTACTCACCAGCCTCCTCCCATCGTTCCATCGAGCCCAGCAGAGAGCTGATACGGAAATACGCGTGTCCGACGCCACGCTGCCGTTCCAAGTGATCCGGAAACGCGTCGGCCACTGCCTGAATGAACGCGACCCCCTTCAGGTAGCTTTTCAAGGCACCCTCCGGATCACCGAGATTGGACCGTCTCGGATCGCCCTGTACATCACCGAGTTGAAAGTAGGCCGCCCCCAGTTCGGCCTGCAATTGGACATCGTGGGGATCCAGATCCTCCGATAGACTGTCGATGTATTGCAGGCCTTTCTTCACCAGAAGTTCCCGGGCAGGCATCGATCCGGCAAGTCCCCCGATTTTTTGATAAAACTCGAAAATGAAGGACCGCGCCAGGTTCCGCACATCGTTGAATCGCCGCTCGGCTCGTTCTCGTTGCTCCTGTTCCGCCAACCGGGCCGCCTGTGCCGCGTCCCGCGCCTTCGAAGCGACAGCCGCCTGCCAACTCGTGGTAATGATCCCCGAGACCAGCAGGACAAACACGATGGCGACCGTCCCTACCAGCGCGCGGTTCCTCCGAGCGAATTTCCGAAGCTGGTACATGGCGCTCGGCGGGTGCGCGGTAATCGGTTCGCTGTTCAAGTAGCGCCGGATATCGGTGGCCAGTTCCGACGCCGATTGATAACGCCGACCCTTCTCCTTCTCCAGCACCTTGCCGAGAATCGTGCTCAAATCACCGCGATAGAGCCGACTCACCGAACTCAGCGGTTTCGCCTCGTCCTCGCGGATCACACGAACGACTTCGTGAATCAGCCTTTTGTCAACTTCATAAGGCAGGCGACGGGCCAGCATCTCATACAGAATCACGCCCAACGCATACACATCCGATCGCGTGTCGATGTCCGCCGGATCCCCCGCCGCCTGTTCCGGGCTCATGTATCGAAGCGTCCCGATTAACTGACCGGCCTGAGTCTGCCGCGTCGTCATCTGAGTATCGGTATCCGTGATCCGGGCGATGCCAAAATCCAGGATCTTCGGTTGAGCAATCTCATCCGTTCGCTCGACCAGAATATTCCCCGGCTTCAGATCTCGGTGAATCACCCCGTGTTGATGGGCATGTTGCACCGCGTCGCAAATCAGGGTGAACAGCCGAAGAATCGTCCGCACATCCGGCGACTCCCTTGATACGTACTCCGACAAGGACGGACCGGCGATCGGCTCCATCGCGATAAACGGTTGGGATAGGTCGCCCTCGGTATGAATCCCCGCCTCATAGATCCGGGCGATCCCCGGATGGCGCAATCGACCGAGCACCTGAGCCTCATGCTCAAACCGGCGAAGAAGTTCATGCGAAGCAAAGCCACTCCGGATGACCTTCAACGCGACGATGCTGCCGGTCTTCTCCTGTTGCGCCTCATAGACCACCCCCATCCCACCTGTGCCAAGGCGACGCAGAACGCGGTAGTGGCCAATCGATTCGGGCAGGGCCTCGTCCCCACGTTCGGATCCCCGGTTTTCTGCTTCAAGTAAAATCTTCTTATCGACAACGGGCTTATCCAAAAAGTCCGGCTCGGGTGTGGAATCGATCCGCAACAGAGACTCCACCTCATCCCGCAAGCTGGTGTCTCCCGCACAGGCCTCGTCCAGAAACGCCGACCGCGCCGCCGCATCCAGAATCCGCGCCCGATGAAAAACTGCCTGTACTCGTTCGAACCAGTCGGCACTCATCTCGGAGATTCCTCGCCCAGTTCGCGCCGCAGCCACACCCGTGCAAACTCCCATTTCTCCTTCACCGTCGTCACGCCGATTTCCAGCGTCCGAGCCGTCTCCGCGATTGTCATGCCACCGAAAAAACGAAGCTCGACGATCCGCTGACAGGATTCATCCAAACCACTCAGTTTCTCGAGCGCCTCATTCAGCGCCAACAAATCAATGCCGGCAGGTTCCGGCATCCCATCGAGACCGCTCAGCGTCAGCCGCTGCCAATCCCCGCCGCGCTTGGCGGCCTGTTTCGAGCGGGCATGATCGACCAGCACCCGGCGAATCGCCCCCGCCGCCGCCCCGGCAAAGTGCGCCTCATCACGAAACTCCATCCGGTCAATCTCCGCCAGACGAAGATAGGCCTCATGGACCAAGGCCGTCGGCTGAAGCGTATGGTCAAGTCGCTCCCGTCGAAGATAGGCCTCGGCGACGGCACGAAGATCGTCATACACCCGAAGAACCAGCCGTGAAGGATGACCCGATGCAGCATCCCGTTCGGGCTTGGGAGGGTCGGATTCTGACGAATTCATGATCGGCACTCCCCTCGTTATTCCGATTAATCACGCAGGTCTTCAGTCAGATCGTGCACGCGCTGCTTGCCCAAAAGCATAATCGCTCGCATTCATCATGCCCCAAAATATATTGGCTCGCATTCATCATGCCCAAAACATATTGGCTCGCATTCATCATGCCCCGTAGGGGCCGCAACATGTCAGCCCAGGGCAGAGCGAAGCGCCGCCCTGGGTCAGCACGATCGAAACCACTCAGCCCTGAAAGGGCGATACAACCAGTGAGTCACACAAGGACTGAAAACTTGGAGCGACTGAATATCAAATTCCGCAAGTAGCATCCGTTGTCCATGCAAGGAAAAGATCCTTCGCCAGACAACCCCTAAGCACTTGCAATCCCTGATATTTCGATGGCTTCCGCATGAGATTGACTGGAAGCGTAACCTCTCTTCCGAAATCGCGAGAAAACTCCGGCCAATCTCTCCCCGGTTTACGCCTCTATTTGATGAGTGACAGGGCCGTCGGTACACGGTGGTTCCACCGATCCTGTGGCACTGGTTTCCAACCGGTGCGAATCATCAAGTGGAATCGACCACTGGCCCACAACACACGACCCATTATAGCCCGAATTCGGGGGCATACCGTCTGGGTTATGGGGCGATTGATCGAATAAACGAAACAGGAGCACCCCCAACTACCCTCAGGAGGCCTGCAATGCAAGCGAAAACCCATATCCCAAACGGAACACGATCCACTATGAATGTTCGGGCGCTTTCGGTCGTATGGCTGTCCGTCTTCCTGGTCGTCTCCGCCCTGGGGTCCGGCCGGGCAGCGGGCCAGACCATCACCGAGATCATCGACGCGACCGGCGACGGCGCGGGCAATGGCCTGAATAAACCTGTCGGCATCGCCGCGGACGCCGCCGGCAACGCCTACCTGACAGGGCAGCTCAGCTCTAACGCCTTCAAGATCACGTCCGCCGGGGCGATCACCGAGATCATCAACGCGACCGGCGACGGCGCGGGCAATGTATTTGGTCAGCCTGTCGGCATCGCCGTGGACGATGCGGGCAACGTCTATGTCCCGGGTCTTAGCAGCAATAACGCCCTCAAGATCACACCCGCCGGGGTCATCACCGAGATCATCGACGCGACCGGCGACGGTGCGGGCAATG
>CAYXGR010000087.1:0-10384 GCA_964464525.1 uncultured Planctomycetaceae bacterium | reverse complement strand
GAACGACGAGTAGCGATAGACGAGTAGTGATAGGCGAGTAGTGGTAGGCGAGTAGCGATAGGCGAATAGCGGACGGGTGGCATGCCCAAGCCCCAAGGCGCGGGCATGGTGCACCGAGTCCATGAAAGTTTCCGAGGGCCTGCGAACCCGGTGTAGGATGGGCAATCTGCCCCATCTGTAGATCGTGCGGATCAGCGAATGCAACCCAGCGTGCATCCAATCAGAGCCCCGAGCGCAAGCGAGTGGGACCGATGATCAACGCCAAGGTGTCCATTCAATCCGAGCACCGAGCGTTTCCCTATACGGAGAGAAGCGATTGGTACCGATGATCAATCGCCGCTTCGTAGGAAGAATCCCGCGCTGACGCGCTGCAGCCCCGAACATCAGCCCCGTAGGGGCGCCTACCCAACGTGAAGCCCCGGATCGCTATTCGTTTTTCGCCATACCCGCGGCTGTCCCCGTCACACGATCCGTTGACTGGGTGGGGATTCTTCCCTCAAGAGTCTCCTCCCCTACTACCTCTTTCAACCAGGTATTCAACTCCTGATTTCGCTGAACGAGCTGACCCAGGGAATGAGGATTCGCGGCAGGACGCTGAGCCGGCGAAACCGTGCTCACCAGGGAAGAGGCGGGATCGATCGGCACGGGTGCGGAGACGTTTTGCACGGCCCCGGCGCGTTGCCTGTTTCTCTGTTTACGAACCGGCTTCGACGATGGAACCGCCGTCTGTGAAAGCGGCGGCCCTTGGGGTGCCATTGGTTCGGAAGAATCATCGAACGCCGCCCTCAGGCTTTCAATCTCCCGAGGCACGCCCCGCACGAGATCATCCACCTGCGTCAGCCGTCCGCGCAGACGCTCGATCCGGGCGTCCATGGTGCCATAGAGCTGGCGGATGATCCCGACGAGCTGACCGACGCGCTCGGTATGATGTTTGAGCAGATTGAGCTTATCGCTGGCCTGATCCCCTGCCGCCATCAGGGACTGTTTCTTCTCGCCGGCCGTATCACTTTCCCTCCTCAGTTGCTCCACGACCTTCGAAATCTTCTTCGACATGTCGGCCAACGCCGATGCCTGCGATTTGGCCTCTTCAACCAGTTCCCCCGGCATAGCCAGGAGCGCTTCAGATTGCTTCTGAACCGATTCGGCACGCTCAATCAGTTGTTCGGATTGAGCCTGGGCCTTCTTGTGCGCTTCGGCCGCCTCGGTTGCGATTTGCGCCGAATCCCTCCGGGACGCCGTCATGTCGTTCTTGACGCGGACGATCTGACGCTGAATCTCCTCCGCCTCACGTGAGACCTGTGATTGCAATGTCTGAACCTCGCCGCGTACTTCGGTCGCCGTCCGTTCGGCGTGATGCAACAGGCCTTCCGCCTGTTCGCGGAACTGCTCGGCGGAGGTCTGCGCCTGAATCAGGATGTCGGACGCGGATTCGTTGAGCTTCTCCGAACCCGTCCGAGCCTGGTCCAGAAGTTCGTTCGCATGTTCACGCAACGCCATAGCGCCGGTCTGGACCTGATCCAGCAGCTTGCTCGCGTTTTGCCGCATCTGCTCGGAGCCCTTCTCGACCTGCTGTTTGATCGCGGAAAGCCGTTCATAGTTGGTGTCCGCGTCGCGCTGGGCGCTCTCGCGAAGCGACTCGATCCGCGCGGCTACCCGCTCGCCGGCGCTCTGCACCTGCTCGGTCGTGGTCTCTGCAGCGCCCCGAATATCGTCGCCCATGTGGGACAGATCACGGCGGAGCACATCCGCTCGTTCGTTCATCTGGGTGAGGCACGATCGCACCTCGGCCAGGGAACCCTTGCTGTGCTGACGGAGCGATCGCGTCGCCTCTTCAACCTCGGTCAGCGTGGTTTCCGCCTCGTGACGAGTTTGTGACATGCTTTCGGTGAACTTGGCCGTCATAGTTTCGGACTCGGTGCGAAGGGTGTCCGTCTTGGTCATCGCTTCCGCCAGCGCCGCCTCGAAGCGCTCGCCGATTTCCACGACCTTGGAGCGGGCCTCGTTCTTGAGTGCCTCGATCCGCACCTGCATCGACTCGGTCGTCTCGCCGGCCTTGTGGCAGAGCGACTCAACCCCGCTGCGCGCGGCCTGAAGAGCAGTGCGGTTGCGTTCAATGAGTTGAATCAGCTTGCGCTGGACCTGCTGAGATTCCTTTTCGAACCGACTTCGACAGTCGGCCGCGTCTTTCTCCATCGTGTCCAGAACCTTCGCCAGTTCCGATCGGATTCGATCCGCCGACTCGGAGGCGGTACTCAAATCATCCTTGAGCGATTGAACCTTCTTGGACGCCTCGAAGTGCGCCTGATTCATGCGCGTATCCGCCTGTGTCGCGATCTCGCAGACCCGCTCGGCCGCACGCTCCGAGTGTTTTCGAATGATCGTGGCGAGTTCTGCGGTCAAGGCATCGACTCGGTCTTTGGATCCGGTCTCCGCCTCTTCCACGCGCGCACCCAGTTTCTTCAGGGCCTCAGATACCAGGCCGACGCTTTCGTCGCATTGCCCTTCGATCTCTGCCCTGATTTTACGGACCTTCTCATTGGACTCCGATTCGGCTCGCTCGATACGCTCGGAAGTCTCGGACTCCATCCGCGAGATGCGAGTGCCCATGGCCTCTTGATGACCGGCGATTTCCGAGTCTAGTGAGGACCGAGCCTCGTCGAATCGACGTTCGAAATCCAGCTTGATCGCGCCGGCGTCTTTCGAGAGCTGGGCGATCTGGGTCTTTTGCTCGGCGAGGTTGGTATCGAGTGATCCGCGGGCCTCGGCCAGTTCACTATGAGCGTCACGGACCAGCGCCTCCAGCTCCGCTCGAGAATGGTCAGTCAACTTGCGCGCCTCGAGCAACTTCTCGTTCAATTCGCTCAGGGTTTTCGATCCCCGATCGACGTTCGCCCGCCAGATCCGTTCCGCCTTCTCAGTTTGTTCTTCGATTTGCGTTTTCAAATCGCCCAACAGCGAGCCACATTGATCACGGGTTCCGTTGAGCAGTTCCCGCGTCTGATCGAGCAGCTCATGGGCCTGCCAGCGGCTGTCCTCGGCCTCCGATAGAATCTGTTCCTTGGCGGTCTGAAGTGAGACGCACGCAGTCCGCACCTCGGTCTCCGCACTCGATACCATGTGGCTGATACCGTCATGCGAGGATTGGATGCGGGTTTCCATGTCGCCGAGGAATTTCTCCATCGTGACCCCCACCTCTTCGGCGCGGGTGACGGTCCGATCGCGAACATTGTGAATCTGATCGACGATTGTCTTAGCCTGATCCTTCAGGCTATCGAGTATCTCCCGACTCTCGCAATCGATCCTGGACGATCGATTCTCCATCCGGGTGGCGAATTCGTCGATGCTCCGACGCGCGGCATCCAGGTCCGAGCGTTGCTGCGCGAGCAATTCCGTCGTCCGGGCCATCGAGGCATCGCCCTTGGACCTCACCTCGCCGATCAGTGTCTGCAGTTGATTCCGCAAAGTGGAAGATTGGGAGCCAGCCTCCTCCAGGAAGGTGTCGACTCGCGATTCCAGACGACTCGAGATGCCGCTGGATTCGGCGATCGTCTTTTCGAGGCGATCCTCCATCTCCTGCCGGAGCTGGGAGGCCTTGGCGATCTCCTCGTGCATTCGGCTGTCCGACTCTTTCTGAGACGTGGTGATGGCCTCGAATACTTCCGAAGCCTGACTTCGAAGCTCGGAGATCGCATCCACCTCCGACCGACCCTGAGACACCACCTGCGTGATTCGGGCCTCCTGACCGTCCGCGATGATCTTGATTTCCTCAAGCTTCTCGCGAATCTGGTTTTGCGCACGCATATTTTCCTTCTCGACGGCCTCGGTATGGGCCTTCGCCTGCTGCTGAGCGGATTGCGTGGCGCCGTGGGCCTTTGCGAGAACATCTTGAATGTGTCGCTCGGCATCGTGCGAGGTCTGTGTCACAGTACGAAGCAAGTCCGCGGCATCCCTGCGCATGCGGCGAACTTCCTCAATATTCAGCGCCTCATCGAGCCGACTATGATCAACTGGCTGGTTCTGCTGCTTGATCGCCTCCAGTTCCTTCTCAAACGCCGCCAATCGATCGGCCATGCGCTTCAGCGTGCCCTCGCTCGATGGGTTCAATGCGGCGGCCGAGGTCTCCAGCGAGGCCGGCTGCGCGGATGGCGGGGTGTGCGTCAGCGTCACAGGAGGGTAGGCATCCCGAGCCGGCACGTTCAGGCTCATCATCTGATTCACAACGTCGTTGATGATCCGCGCCGAGATTCGCTTTCGCGTATCGCTGTACGCCGTGAGCAGGGCGTTGTCGCAAATCTGATTGATCATCCGCGGGATGCCCCCCGTGTGGTTGAAAATGGCATCCACCGCGTCGGGATCGAATATCTGCTTCCCCGATGCGAGGCCCGCGACTTCGAGGCGACGGGCGATGTATCCGGCCGTCAGATCGCGATCCAGGCTTCCCAGGTGAAACGTGCGAAATATGCGCTGGTAAGTCTGCGTCAACGCTGGGCTGCGAAACGAATCCTGCAATTCGGGCTGGCCGAGAATCAGAACCTGAAGAAGCTTGGCGTCGTCCGCCTCCAGATTGCCGAGCATTCTCAACTCTTCCAGCGAGTCGATCGGCAGATTTTGCGCCTCGTCGAGAATTACGACCGCCAGTCGATCTCGAGCGTATTGCTTGAGGAGAAAGGCCTCCAGGCTGTGGGTCAGTTCCGCCGCTGTCGCGTCGCGATCGACCTCCAACTCGAACTCCCGGCAGATGGCCTGCAAAAATTCCCGGCCGGTCAGCCGGGTGTTGGTCAGAACGGCAGTTTGGATCGAATCATTGAAGCGATTGAGCAGCAGACGGCTGAGGAGCGTCTTGCCCGAACCGACTTCGCCCGTCACCAGCACAAACCCCTTCCGTTGCTCGACGGCATAGATCAGGGAGGCGAGTGCTTCCTCGTGATCGGGGGTGTTGAAGAAGAAACGCGGGTCGGGCGTGTTATTAAACGGGGGCGTCTTCAGTCCGAAAAACTCACAATACATGGCCTTGTCTCCTGCCGCTGACGCCGGCGCCAACGATTCGCGCGTGGATGGGGCGTCAAAGCGCTACTTGTCAATGGGTTATCGGAAGCGTGACGAACGTGTCTTGACGGGAAGCGGCGTCTCGGCGGCTTCGGTGATGTCCAATCCCTGGGACGGAATCGACGCACCCCATCGGTCTGATTATGCGGGATCGGCGATTTCTGCCGATTGTGCCGAATCATCATGGGCTTGACCCGGTAACACGACACAGCCCAAGTCCAATAGGTGTATCCGGATCGATTATCGAAACGAAGCTGATAACTGAATGTTCAGTCGGCGGAAGGACCACCCGATAAGCCGTACGAACCGGCTATCGGAAGTTCGGTGAGATTTGTGGTGAGGCCTGGAATCCCGGGCCACTGGAAACCAGATTCATGAACCCATCTATGAACAGGGTCCTGAAAACCAATCCGGCGGCGAATCGCTTGCCCGACACAACGAATGTCTTTGCTGTCCACGGAGCGGTGCAGCGGATCACGATGTTCGCACTGATCGGTTCGGCGATGCTGGCCGCTGTAAGCGGTTGTGGTCCGAACCAGCGGGACATCAATGCCTTTATTCATCACTGGGAGGCGTCGGTTTCGGGAACAAACTATCTCGTTCAGCCCCCCGATGCCCTCGAAATCAGCTCCGCAAACGCCCCGGAGATCGACGGTGAAATCCAGACAGTCGGCCCCGACGGGAAAGTCGCCCTACGACTGGTCGGTGAGGTCAAAGTCGCGGGATTGACGCCAGTAGATATCGCGCGAAAGCTCGAATCTCTCCTGAAAAAATACTATCAGGATCCGGTCGTAAGCGTCCGCCTGTCTTCAAAAGTTAGCAAGAAAATCTATGTATTCGGCCAGGTCGACCAGCCGGGTGCGAGGCCGTTTACGGGGCGAGACACGGTGCTGAGCGTGCTCGCCCAGTCCGGTCCGACCTTTCTCGCCTGGAAGAGCCAGGTGAAGGTCATCCGCCCGAGCCATGAAGAGGGGAAACGCCACGTCATTACCGTCGATGCCGACAAGATTATGAAGGAAGGCGATCTCGAACTCAACATGCTGTTAGAGGAAGGGGATATCATTTATGTGCCCCCGACTCCGGTGGCGTGGCTGGGCCTCCGCGTTCGTGAATTCTTCGATCCAATGCAGCCAGTCGCGCAGGCGGTTGTTCAGCCCGGCGAAACCGCCAATGACGTGGATTACACTTATGCGTCCAATCGCAATCGTTCATCCCGGTGATACCACCCATGTGGTGGAAGGCTCTTATTCGTCGAACCCATGAACACCGGTGTGAAGCTCGGAACAAGAAATACAAGACTCAGTTATGTCACCGGTATTGGAAGCACGTTGAGAAACAGTGGCTAGGTTCAGGATCGTCACGCCGAACACCGGCTGGCTGCCCGCGGGCCTGATAGAATGGTGAAACATGCAGCATCACCAAATTGACGAATTTTCGGTCACGGACGTCCGTCACACGATTCACGAGATGTGGCGCGTCATCAGCACGCGCCGATGGTATTTTGTTTTTCCGATCTGTGCGGTATCGACGATCGCTTTTTTATGTGCGTTGATGGTCCCGCGCATGTACGGGGCCAGCACCGTGATCAAACGCGAACACGATCCGGTCTTCGAAACCATCGGAGACAAGCAGTGGACTCAGCCCTATCAGGAGATTCGGGCGCGAATCGACGAGGAGATCAGGAACACCGCGTTCCTGGAAGATGTTCTGGCTACGCTGGGGCTTCCCGAACAACCGGTTGCACGAAATCAGACATCCGGAGTCGAATTCAAGCCGGCCGCGCCGGTCGATTCGCATGCAAGAACCGCGCTGGCACGAAAAATCTCCCAAGGGCTGTCAACCTCGACGGTTGATTCGGTGGGCAACCGAGAATTGATTCGCATCAGCCTCAAAATGGACGATCCGACACACATCCTGGAGATTCTGCGGGCGGTTCGGAATAACTATGTCCGCCGTGCACGGACGATGACGATCGAGATCATGGAAGACGTCAAGGGATTTCTCCAGGCCGAATCCGTCCGTTGCCGCGATCAATTGGATCGGCTTCAAAGGCAGGTTGTCGAATATGAACTGAAATATCCCGGGATCAATCCCAACCTGCCCGATCCCACCAATGCGGAACAGTCGGCGTTGATGATCGAACGCATGGAGGTAGAACGACAACGGGAAGAATTGGCGTTGAAGCTCGAACATGCGAAGACCCGCATGACTCGAATCGCGAGGATGGACAGCGAACCGAAGGAGCTCCGGAAGCCCACCTTCCGAGCGGAACCCAATCCACGTTATGCGGAATTGACGACTGAGATTATGCGATTGAGGCAGGAAATCGCCGACGGCCGGATGCTCCGTGGAATGACGGATGCCCATCCCACGATTCAGTCCAACCGACGGCAACTCGAAGCCCGACAATCGGAACTCGCGGATACACCGAGGGTGTTGATGGTCTCGACGCCCAGTGTCGACGATCCGGGTACGAATCTGGAGGAAATGGAAATATTGAAGAGCGAGATCGAAGCATACGCCGCTCGGACCGGTGTTCTCGAATCCCGCATGGAACGCATTCATGAACGTCTGGGCGCGAATGAACATCGACGGATTCTGGCGATGGAGCATCGCCGGGAATACATGAAGGCCTCGACCGAGTCGACCGGATGGGCAGCGAAACTCGCAGCCTGGAGTAAACACATCGCCCCCATCCAGGAGGCGCTTTATCTCGAGGATCAGAATCGTAGCATCCATGTGTCTACGGTCGGGGAGTCAACCTCGGTCGGCGCCCCCGTCGCACCCGATTCGAGGTTCGTGATGATGATCTGCCTCGGCATCGGCCTCGCGGCCGCCGTCATTGTGGTCTTAGGAGCCGAATTAATCGATCGATCCTATCGAACCGTCAAGCAATTATCCACCTCTATTGGCGTGCCGGTCATCGAGAGTATTGACGAAATAATGACAGCAGTCGCACATCGAAGACGCCGGTTTCGACATCTCGTGATCATGCCGGCGGTTGGCGTATTCCTTCTCTCCGCGATGGTCTGTTCAGGGGCGATGGTGTATTCCTACTTGATGGAACCGGGAGATGCCCCGCCGGCCGCGACCATCTCCGAGAATGTCGATGCCCGCTTCCCAACCAACAACATAACTTATAGCCGGAAACAGGAATTGGGTGCCTGGATACCTGTCATTGGAAACTCCTAACTCAGATGAGTCTATCATGGGTCGAATAGCGGAAGCATTAAAAAAAGCGGAGCTCGAACGGAATCGCAAACTCCGTTCAAGTCGGGCGGATGGATTGACTGATTCGGTTCATCATCGGGATGATCCCATCGCATATGATAGCGGCACTGCCGTGTCCAGCATTCGGTCATCCCGATCGGTTGGATTGGCCCCCACGTGTGATGTGCATAAGGGGATGCCCGGCGGATCCACTCGTTGGGAGCCACTGGGATTGTCTCCCTGCTGGGATGTTCAACCCACAGTCGTCACCGTTCACGATCGATCCTCCGTCATCACGGAGCAATACCGAGCGGCCAGAACCTGGCTCCTCCGTAGAAACGCGGCCAATCGGCGCGGATGCATCGCCATCACGAGCAGCATCCCGCGCGAGGGAAAGAGCGTCACCACGGCGAATCTATCCGTGGTAATGGCGGAAGTCCGCCATATGAACGTGTTGGCCGTGGATTGCGACCTCCGGCAGGGGAGCCTTTCGAGGTTGTTCAAAATGCCCAATTCTCCCGGCATGGCGGAAGTGCTGGCGGGCACTGCCAGTCTCGACGATGCGATTGTGGAGACGCCCTTGGGGAATTTGTCCTTTCTTCCCGCCGGATCGAGCGGCGACATGAACCCCGCCGAACTGCTCAACTCCAGAACGGCCGCCTGGGTTTTCGATGAGATACGCGAGAGATACCACTACGTCCTGGTCGATACACCTCCCGTGAAGTGGTTATCCGATATTGGCGTCATTGGCGCCTTGTGCTCCGGAATCGTCATGGTTGTCCGCATGAACAGGACCGCTTCTCACCTCGTTCGCCAATCGTTGCATTGGTTGCAGGCGAACAATCTCGAGGTGTTGGGATGTATCGCTGCGGATTGCAGAACAAAGGGTGCTCGTTACGAATACCAGGCCGGCGAAGACGATTGATCGGGAGCCATCGGGGCTGCTGGGCCGGGCCCCTTACGGCGATACGGCCGAGCCGCTTCGATCTTCCGCGACAGCCTCCCATCCACCTAGTGTGAATACACTCAAGCTCATCCCTTACGAAAACAGGTTTTCGAAGGATTGGGACGACTATCTGAATCGCCATCCCGATGGAACTTTTTTTCATGGCTCGGCCTGGAAGCAGGCGGTCGAACGAACCTTCGGCCATCGGTCGCGCGGCCTGATCGCTACCCGTGATTCCGATGTCGCCGGAATCCTGCCCCTGTTCGAGGTTCGAAGCGTCCTGGCCGGGCGCTTACTCGTCAGCATTCCTTACGCAACATACGGTGGGATTCTGGCGGAGGATGCCGAGGTGAGCACTGCGCTGTTCGATCGGGCGAAGGTACTCGCCCGAAAGATCGACGCACGCTCGATCGAGCTTAGATCGATCAAGGCGTGCGTCTCATCGCTCGACACGCGACGGACACACGCCACATTTCGCAAAGCACTGCCCAGCGATTCGGAAGAGGTGGCCACCACATTCCCGAGGAAGGCCCGCGCCGCCGCCCGCCGCGCCGCCGAGCGTTACGGTCTGACCGTTGCATTCGGCGACACACACCTGCCCGAGGTCTGGCGTCTGTATGCGAGATCCATGCGACGATTGGGTTCGCCCAATTACCCCTATCGTTTTTTCGAGGCACTGGCCCGATCCGAGAAAAAAAATCACGTGGTGCAACTTGTGCACCATCAAAATCGGCCCGTCGCCGGTCTGCTCACATTTCTCCACCGCGATAATGTCATGCCCTATTTCGCCGGCGTGGACGAGCGCGCGGGCATCTACGGACTGAGCCATTTTCTCTACATGGAGTCAATGCGATGGGGCGTCGAGAACGGTTATCGCATCTACGATTTCGGCCGCACGCGGATAGACAACACGGGGCCGTTTCAGTTCAAGCGGCACTGTGGCTTTGAGCCGATGACGCTGGAGTATCAGACCGCCGTCATGCCCGGACATGCGCCCCCCGACTTGTCCCCGAGCTCACCCCGGTGGATCGCGGCCCGAAGGGTCTGGAAAAACCTGCCCCTCTCGATCACCCGCCCACTGGGAAGCTGGCTCGCAAAGTCGATCCCGGGATAAGGAAGTCGTGTGCCGGCGCTGTGGCACCGGTTTCCAACCGGTGCGTGTCGCAGGTTTCAAACCTGCGA
>CAYXGR010000086.1:0-10608 GCA_964464525.1 uncultured Planctomycetaceae bacterium | reverse complement strand
GATCCCCAAGGATCGTGCCTTGGCAGTGGCGTGCCAACTCATGCCTGACCGCCAAACCCAACCCCCCTTGGATGAACTATGAGAAACCCCCATATCGGTCAGACTGGATAAAATCGCATTGACTCCGCGGGTATCCGGGACTCAAAATAAGCATGTAAATGCAATATTTACAAAAGGTTACAGATATTCATCGCCATCGAATGGATCGAGGCTTTCGGGATCGCTCACTGGTCGGACACCTTGGCAATGTGAATAATGGAACAGTCCCACACGGGCTTCCATGCAAAGATTACCGCCCGCGATCGCGCGGTGTCGGGGATCGGGCAGGGGGTCTCTGTGGATCGAGTGTACAACGTGTGACGGAGGCGAGACCGATGCCGAAATTCCAATACGAAGCGATGAATGCCGCCGGCCAGGAGGTCAAGGACGAAGTCGACGCCCCCACCTCCGAGGAGGCCATCGCCAAGATCCGCGGCCTCGGCTATTTCCCCACCAAGGTCCGCCAGAAAGGCGGCCAGAAGAAGGCCGCCGCGGCCACCGGCGCCAAGCGGAAGACCGCCGGCGGCATCGGTGGTGTCTCCACCAAGCAGCTCACCCAGTTCACCCGACAGCTCTCCACCCTGATGGACGCCGGTCTGCCCATCCTTCGTTCCCTCCGCATCCTCGAACAACAGCAGAAGCCGGGCGTCCTTCGCGTTGCCCTGCGTTACGTTGCCGAAGATGTTGAGGGCGGTGCGACGCTCTCCGAGGCCATGTTCCGACATCCCAAGGTTTTCGACCGCCTCTTTTGCAACATGATCGCCGCGGGCGAGGCGGGCGGCGTCTTGGACGTCATCCTCCAGCGCCTCGCCGACTTCATGGAAAAGGCCCAGAAACTGAAGCGCAAAGTCATTGGTGCGATGATCTATCCCATCGCCGTCATCTCCTTCGCATTCATGATCGTCGCCGGCATCATGTATTTCGTTGTCCCGAAGTTCAACACCATCTTCGCCGACTTCGACACCGATCTCCCCGACGTCACTGTCATGCTCCTCAGCTTATCAGACTGGATGGTTGGCACGACCACGAACGCGGCGGGGCAAAAGGTTCCCATGCTCATCCCCGGATGGGCCTTCATCCTCGTCTCACCCATCCTGTTTTTCACCTTCTGGAAGCTGATCCGTCAGTTCAATGGTGGGCGATACACCCTCGATATCATCAAGCTCAAGATACCCATCATGGGCAACATCCTGACGAAGACGGCCGTCTCCAGGTTCACGAGAACCCTCGGCACCCTGATCTCCGCCGGTGTCCCCATCCTCGAGGCCATCACCATCACCAAGGACACCTCCGGAAACGAGGTCTATGTCCGGGCACTTACCCGCGTCCACGACGCCATTCGCGAGGGAGATTCCTTCGCCGCCCCCCTCAAGGCCTCAAAAGTCGTTGACAGCCTCGTCGTCAATATGGTCGATGTCGGTGAGGAAACAGGTGAACTCGACAAGATGCTCATGAAAGTTGCCGACAATTATGACGATGAAGTCGAAACACTCGTCGCCAGTCTGGTCAGCATGCTCGAACCGGTCCTGGTGATCGTCCTGGGCGGGATCGTTGGTTTCATCGTCGTCGCCCTGTTTCTGCCCATGGTCAGCATCGTCAACAAGCTGACCGGCGGTTGATCCGACCCAACCCGGCGGGCGTACGCCTTCATGCATGTGTCAGACCACGAGGAAATGAGAATCACCGTGCGATCGAGCCCTGAAACAACACAACTCCGCGACTCACGCCGCCAGGGTTTCACCTTTGCCGAAATCCTGGTCGTAATCGGCATCATTGCGGTACTCATCGGGATTGTCGTTGTCGGTGCACAAAACGTTCAAAAGTCGCAGTCCCGGACCGTCGCCCGGCAGCAGATCGCCCTCATTGCCTCGGCCATTGATCGATACGCCGGCTTCTGGCCAAGCTGGAAGATCGCCGGCAGCACCATCACCCAGCGCGGATGGCCCGACTACATCCCCGGCCGACTGTTCGAACCCTCCGCCAACGGCTACCAGATAATCCCTACCTTCAACAACGACCTGAACTCCTTTGTCGCCGGCATCGGCAGCGGCGTCATCGAACAACCGAACCAGCCGGACACAGTCGTCACCGGAGACGTGCTCGGAGCCAACATCTGCCTCACCTATGCCCTTACCGCCGCGACGGGCACCGGTCCCTACCTCCAGCGCGACGACGCCGAGGCCCTCATCAAGGGTGTCGCCCAGGTGGACGGCACAATCCTCGACGAAAACCTCCCGGCCCGTGTTGGCACCACCCGGGCACGCCGGGCACAGGCCCTCGTCGATCCCTGGGGAACCCCCTACCGATACTTCTGGGTCTATCGAGATCCCGAGACCAATCCGACTACCCGCGCCGTCAAGGGTTTTCTGGCGATCGAAACCGCCGACACATCAGACGCCCGATTCCACTTTGCCGACGGATACGTTCTAGAATCGGCCGGGCCCAACCGAAAGTTCGGCGACGTCTGGTCCGATCAACCCCACACGCCCCAGGACATCGACGAGGCCCACGACAACCTCATCCACACATCGGGGGCACTCTGATGCCCACGAATCAGACACAATCAAACCCCGCACAACACACGCAGCACGTACAACACGCGCAGCACGCACAACACACGAAAGCCCCCGTTGTGGCACCGGTTTCCAACCAGTGCTCGGGTGCCATGCTTACACGACCCGGCCTTTGGGGTCGGGTAAGCATGCCGATCCCCTCACGACCGGGTGACATGGCCAAGCAGAAGGGTGGCATGGCCAAGCGAAGCGCGGCCATGGCGTTCAAGTTCCGAGCGCAAGCGACTGAAAACCCCACCCACCAGGGTTCCCTCACCCAATCCAAAATCCGAAAAACCGGTTTCACCCTCGTCGAGCTTCTCGTTTCCGTAGCCATCATCGGAACCCTTCTGGGGATCGGATCCTTCGCCTTCCGCAGCGTTCGAGATGCCGGCGCCCTGGCCCTCTCGAAAAACGCTGTCGTCACCTTCGCCCACATCGCCCGCAACTACGCCGTCGCCAACCAGATCGAAACCATGCTGGTCGTCAATCCCTACAACGGTCGCTTTGAAATCTGGCACCTGAATCCACCCCCACAGGGCGGCCCCTGGGACCCCACATCCGGAGGCACCTTCGGGAACGATCCACGCATGACCGACGGCTACGCCTTCGCACCGGTACTCGACCGCAGTGCCGCCCTCCCGCTCGACGGCAACGGAAAGCCACTCACCACGGTTCACCCGATCGACTACGACGATCCGATGTATCGCCCCCTCACACCGGCCAACGAACCCAACACCGACAACCTGATCTGGGCCGCCTTCTGCTTCGACGAAAACGGCCGCCTCGTGACTCGAACCCGTCGCATCGCCACGCGTTCCTACCACTTCCGAAACGGCGACCTCCGCCCGGTCTCGACGCGTAACCGCCTCGCGGACGAAACCCCGGACCTCGCCCTCCTCAACCCGAACGCCGTCGGCGCCCTGGTCGATGCCACCGACACCCCCATCACCACCACGCGCGGCTTCGTCATCTCCGAGCGATTGAGAATGGACGCCGTCCTCGGTACCGCCCCGACACCGACCCAAATGGTAGACAACTGGCTGATCCAGACCCGGCCGGGCGCTCAATACACAGACTTCGCCGAGACGGTTCTCCTCGACCGTTTCACCGGCCGAGAACTGATGGGGGATCAATAACATGCGACCGATTCCCCCATCACTCCCGACCCGACGGCGACAGTGCGGTTTCTCCCTCATCGAAACCTCCATCGCGATCTCCATCCTGGGCCTCGGCTTACTCATGATGGCCGCCATTTTTCCATTCGCCCTGACACAGCACCGCCAGAGCGCCGACCGCGCCCAGGCCCTCGATCTGGTCTCCCAGGCCGAGGCCATGCTCCACAATCGTCTCAATGCCGAGGCCCTTTGGTTCGATCCGTCTTTCCTCGACGACGGCGTCGATTCCCCCTGGAATGTCCTCCCCATGGCCAATATCGACGTCAACGTCACCGGCAACTGGGTCGACTTGACCAACTATTCCGCCGAACTCAACGGTCGGGCGCCGTTGCCAGCCAACTTCAGCGAACTGCAACTATTGGGCACCGACATCCTCAGCGATCGCATCGTCCCGATCAATGATGCCCAGGCCGCCAAGGCCGCGATGCGACTGGCCTGGATCGGCTTCTATCGCCAGATGGCCAACGGCACCCGGGCCTACACCGCCGCCATCTGCAAACAACAGCGAAACCAGGTCTTCCTGAGGCAGTTTGTCGACACGAGTCTTCCGATCACCGATCGCTTCCGCGATCCCGCCACGACCGGTCTTCGCCTGCGATTGCCCGCCCCCTGGCGCGTCACGGTCTCCAGGCAGCCGGGAACGCAAATCCTCTTCAACAACCCGACCGTTCCGGCAACCCAGCTCGGCCTGGCCCAGCTCGCCCCCCGCGGCTCCAAAATCATGATCCTCGGCTTCCCCGTCGGCGGCGCCCCCGCCGGTCGGATCCTGACCGTCGCCGAGACCGAGGGATCAAACCGCATCCTCATCCTCGAAGACCTCGGCAACATCACCTTCGATTTTGATGTATGGCTGTTTCCACCCGCCCCCGGCGCCCGCCATTCACCCCTCCTCGAATGGAAGGTCTCCCTATGACGCGCCCGATCCAACATCCCAACGGGCGATCCGGTGCCACTGCTTCAAGCAGTGCCGCCGGGTGCCATGCTTACACGACCCGGCCTTATGGGTCGGGTAAGCATGCCGATGACCCGAGTTGCAACCATCGGCCCCGCAGTGCCGCTTCGCCATTCGCTATTCGCCATTCGCTATTCCCCACGCGCGGCTTCACCCTCGTCGAGCTGCTCGTCTCCATCGCCCTCCTCATCGTCACGATGGCCGCACTCTCCCAGGTCTTCACCATCGCCTCCGACGTCACCTCTCGAACGACCGCCCATTCCGAACTCCTCGCCGCCTCCGCCGCCTTCCGAGAAACAGCATCGGACCAACTTTCAAAATTGTCCCCCGACGGCTTGCTCATCATCGAATCCCCCCCGCCCGCGCCAACGCCACGCCGCGAGGTCCAGGAGGGCCTGCTCTTTCTCCGTCCGCGGCACGATCGCCTCGTCTTCCTCACCCACGGCGACATCGACGAATATCAGTCCTTCACCGACCCGCGGCGCGGCGATCCGTCCAATCCCGCAGGCGCCACCGCCGCCGCATCCCAGGCACTCGTCTATCTCGGACCGGGCACCCCCCTGACCGAGACCGACAACCCCCTCCAGCCCCGCCCGCTGGCAGACGACGCCAACCTCCTCAGCCGCACCCTGACCGCCTCCGAGTGGGTCTTCCTCCATCGCTCCATCCTCCTCATGTTGGAAGACGTCAATCCTCCCGATCCAAACTGGAACCCCCCGACGATGGACAACCTCACCGCACCCGGCGGCATGCTCGACGGCGGTCCCCTCCGCGCCGAGTTCCTCCAGGGCGAGATGGACGCCATCGTCTCCGGCAACAACCGAGTCGCCAATGCCCGATCCTTCGCCCAACTGATCCTCGGCAAGGCCCTCGACAACACCGACCTTCTCTCCGCCGATCCCTCCATCGCCTCGCTTTGGACCCCCAGCCGAGCCCCCCGCTCCGCCACCATGAACAACTTCAACAATCGCGACTATTACACTCGAGGCGGTTCCAGCTTCATCCCCGGTCTCGCCGATTTCCGCATCCAGTGGACCGACGGCCGCAGCATCGACTCCCTCGGTCCCGACGGCGTGGCTGCCACCGGTGACGAAGGCGGAACCGTCTGGTTTGGTCTTCGGCCCGATCCGACCTTCATCGTCAACAACAGCGACATCACGACCGGCCAGGTGCCCAACATCGCCTACCGCCGCCAGGATTTCGACCAGGCGCCGAATACCCCAACACCCGACGAGGCAGAGGCCTTCGGCATCGCGACCGGCTCCCAGAACCGAATCGAATGGACCCCCACAAACGGCGCGGATGTGAATGCCGCCTATCGCGCCATCTGGCGCGCAGACACCTGGCGTTTCCGGCCGAAGGCCCTGAGATTCACCTACCGACTGTACGACACGGGCAACCGCCTGAAGCAGACAACCGAGATCGATCTCGACGAGGATGGCGACGCCGATCCCGACGGCCCCGCCCCCCCCGCCATCATCACCCGCTTCGGCCGCCCCTTCTCGATCGTGGTCCAGTTGCCATGAGAGATTGCGAGGGGTGGCATGGCCAAGCATTGAGGGCACCCGAATAGGAAGCCCGAAAACGGCCATGCCGGGTGGACGCATGGTGCACGACTAGAATAGACAACGCGAGATGAACCCGATGCGACGAAACCGACAACACGCCCCGATAGCCGCTCAGTTCCGTAGGGTCCGCCAAGCGAACCTCCGAGACCATGAGCCCCACGGCATGGCCGCGCTTCGCTTGGCCATGCCACCCAATTGGGAATCCGGTTTGCACCGCCGCGGCACCGTCCTGGTCTTCGTCCTCGGCGTACTCGCCCTCATGGCCCTGATCGGGTTTGCCCTCATCGCCCAGACCCACTCCGAGCACGATCGTCTGACCGTCCAGACCACCGCCTCCTCCGAGCAGGCGTCGATCGACGGCGTCGTCCGCACCGTCCGCGAGGTTCTCCGACGCGATATCTGGGGAGAACCCCCGCAATCCGTCATCGCCCAACTGGAACGCCCCCTCTCCAACGACGCCCCGATCGGCTCGGCGCTCAACCTCCGCGGCATGATCGAAAACAATGAACCCTGGGACGCCCCCGGCGAGTCCGATCGATGGCTCGGTTCCAACACCCCCTACTACATCGGCCCCGTCACGATCCAGTCCACGCCCACCCCGCTCATCGAGGAAGACGTCCTCGCCCGGCGATACGTGTCCTACCTCGGCAGCGATGTCACCCGGCCGATGTTCGATCCCCGCCCGGAGCTGATCAACCCCTTCATGTGGGCCTCCAACTCGCGCAACCTCGCCGACACAACCACCCTCGTCCGTTACGACGATTCGAATCTCTCCAACGTCCGGATCATCCAGACCCCCCCGCCGCTGATCACCGGAAATCTCATCCCCGGTTCAACCACAAACGTCTCGATCCGAGCCGCCCGCGCCTTCTGGAGCAGCCCGGCCCACCAGACCCTGCTCGCCACGAACATCGGCACCACCCTCCCCGGCGTCATCCCCCGCTTCCCCTATTTCGACACCAACGGCGACGGCCAGGTTGATCTCTACGACGCCACCGGAGACGGCATCCCCGATGCCCCAATCAGCCTCGTCCTCGAGATCGACACCTCCGACCCCAACCACCCGCGACAGTACTACGCCGTCATCCACATCGTCGACCACGCCGGCATGGCCAATGTCAACACCGCCTCCGCCCTCCTACTCCCCGGCACCGTCGCCACCGGCCATAACCCCAACGATCTCACCTTCGACGACGTCCTTCCCGGTCGCCAGCGACGCGGTCGACGCGCCACCGAGTTTCTCCTCGACGAGATCGTCCACACCGACGACTGGTTCGCCGCCAACCACACCGGCGACATGGCCTCCTATCGTTCCAACGGCGCGGCCCCCGATCCCGTCGCCTACGACCGGGACGTCCTCCGCCGCACCCTGATCGGCGGTCGGCCCAGCGCTTCGGCCCCGTCTTACAACCTCTACGACCTCGAGGACGAGGCCTCCCTCCGCCATCGCGGCACCCTCGTCCCCCACGACAGGATCGACGATCGGCTGGCCATCGGAGACGCCCGCACCATCGACCGCGCCCTGCCCGGCACCCTGCTCTGGTCCCGGGAAATCATCAACAACAGCTACGCCACGGGTTTGAACGCCCTCCCCCCCCGCTGGAACCGGCTCAACGCCGACTACCAGCCCTTCGGCACGGCCACGACCTATGAGGGCTACACCAACGCCGACGGCGTCGGCTGGCGCATCCTGTCCGACGAGGACCGGCCCTTCGCCGTCAAACGCCCCATGCTGACCTCCGTCAATATCGAGGTGGTTCCCCCGCCCTCGATCACCGGCCCCCAGGCCCCGACGGTCGATGATCGCCTCCGCCGGCTCTGGGCCCTCGGCATGAACTGGCCCGTCCTCATTCCCCAGTCGTCCACCCTCTTCAGCGATCCCAACATCCCCGCCGTCGAGACCCTCCTCAACTTCTTCACGGTCCCCGACGAACGCCTCCCCGCCGAATGGTCACGGCCCCAGCCCATCGACATCAACATGAGCCTGCCCGCCGATCCCTTCACGGCCAAGACCGAGTTCATCCGTTTTGCGGCGGCGGCGATGTACCTCGCCCTCGACGGCGTGCCCAACTACCAGATCTTCCCCCTGAACACGGTGCCTAATGCCGAGCTGAATCGCGAGTACCTCGCCTGGCAGTTCGCCGTCAACCTCGCCGACTACCGAGATTCCGATCAGGTGCCGACCGCCATCGAGTGGCCCACCCAGCCCGGTCGCTTCATCTTCGGCCTCGAAAAGCAGCCCTTCTTCACCGAGGCCTACGCCAACCTCGCCGCCGAACAGCCCGGCCCCGGCGGGCAGAACCATCCGCCCGGTGGAGGCACGCCCAAGTGGTTCTTCGCCTTCGAGCTGTTTGTCCCGCCCGGCTGGAAGATCCCGACAAGCAATCTCTATTTCCGCGCCCCCGGCGCGCCCAATTCCGGCCTGATCCCGTTGAGCCAGTTCACCCAGGTCACCAACGGAGTCGCGCTGCCCGGCATCCTCGACGGCGGACCCGCCCTCGCCCCCGGTCCGAACGAACACGGCCGACATTATGTCTTCAGTGGTCCCGAATCCTTCATACCCGACGACGTGGCCAACAGCCCCGAATACCAGGCCCGGGCCTACACCCACTCATCCCTCGCCATCGCCACCGACGGCAACGGCCGGCTGGAGCTGGTCTATTCCCCCGACGGCACCTCGCTCAATCCACTCAACCACGTCCTCGACGTCATCGGCCCGTCCCTGTCCGGCGGTCCGCTCGCCGACGATACCGTCACCGGCGCCGGCCGCTGGGCACTGCGGCCCACCGATCCGAGCGACCTCCTCGTTCGCAACACCTTCTCCCTCCGACGCAGCAACAAAGGCTGGCGATTCACCACCGCCTGGCACCACTACGCCCACGTTCAAAACCTCGGCGCAATCGGCGGCGGGAATCACCCACCTTCCGTCTTCGAAGAGTCCCTCGGCCGGGCCAACGCCCCGCTACTCGCCCTCAGCGACAACATCCCCGAGTCCGTCTGGCCCGCCATCACCTCCCTGATTTCGCCAGACGGCGAGATGCCCGGCGGTTTCGCAACAGGCCAGCCCTTCGAGGCATTCGACTCCGTCGCCGATCTCGGACGCATCTTCATGATCGGCCCGATGAACCTCCGACAGGCCCCCGGTCTCCCGGTCGTGACGGATCCCGGCCTGACCCGTCAAGACGTCCCGGCGACCGCCGTCCTTGCCCGAATACTGAACACCCCATCAACCGGCGATCTCCCCGCGGCTGCGGGCCATCCCCATCCCAAGCAGAAATGGGTCGCCGCCGGTCGGGTCGATTTCGTCGATGCCCGGCGTGTCAATGGCGCGCCCTGGACTCGCCGATTGTTCGACACCCTCACAACTCAAAGCCACCTCTTCGATGGCATCGACAATGATGGCGACGGCTCCACCGATCTCAATGACCCCACCGAGGCAGCCGATGTCCTGTTCAAGGTAGCCGGTCGCATCAATCTCAACACCGCCCCGGCCACGGTCCTGCGAAGCGGGCCGTTCATGTCACTCTTGCCCGATTCTCCGGAGTTCGTATTTTTCAATCCCGCGCCCGATCCCGATCTGGCCAATATGTTTGTTCAAAGCCCGAACTTTTTCTGGGATATCGCTAGCGCCGTCGTGGCCACCCGCGAAAACCGTTCCGTCCCGCTCCGCCTGCCCGACGCCATGGGCAACCTCGTCACCGTCGCCCGCGCCCAGCGGAATCCCCTCGGCGGATCGATCGCCGCCGCCGCCCGCGGCGCCTTCGCCCAAGTCGCCGAACTCGCCGATTTCTCAAAAAACAGGATCATCGACACCTTTAACGCAACCCCGCAAAACGACCTCTACCAGGCCGATCGCTTCTGGTCGAATACCGTCGATCCCGAGATGGCCCTGGCCTACCATCGAATCCGCTTCGGCGGTGGCGAGCCCGAATTCGGCACAGTCGCCAGCTTGTTCTCGCCCGATTTCCGATTCAACCCGGCCAACTTCACCACCGACTACATGCCGATCCTCGCCCCACTCGGCTCGATCGCCGATCCCAATGAGGCCGCCGGCATCCGCGGCCGAGACATCCTGCTCTCCCGATGGATCAACCTCTACTCCACCCGCTCCGACTGCTTTACGGCCTATATCGCCCTGCTCGACGAGGACGGTCACACCGTCCGCCGCAGCCAGGTCACCCTGGACCGGAGCGTCTGTTTCCGAGAACTGACCCCCGCCACCGTCCGCCGAACCCCGATCCTCCCCAGAATCCTCTATCGATCGGACGGCAGCTATACGGACGACACGAAATGAATCCGCCAGATGCACAGTCCCACAA
>CAYXGR010000085.1:6482-10666 GCA_964464525.1 uncultured Planctomycetaceae bacterium | reverse complement strand
GCGAGGTCTATCGACCGGATGAACGCGGGAGATTTGTGATTATTGCGGAGTGATGGGACGTTGGGTGTGGAATGAGAAATTGCTGATGTTTCCGGACAGGATAAGGGACGAGCACCTGGGCTGTTCATGCTTACCCGTCCCAAACGGCCGGGACGTGTAAGCATGGCACCCGACAGTCGTCATTACATCGACAGAGTGTCATGATCCAGATGGAGTGAGAACGATCTACGGAGGTGAGCGATGACCGCTCCCTTACGGTCGCGGCTCTGATAGGTCGGCGCGATCGTCTATCAGATCGGGAACGCCGTCATCTCCGTCTTCAATGTCGGCCGTGCCGTAGGTGTCGTCTTCCTCGGCCTCCATGTCGCCTCGGTACGCTTCCTCTTCCATCTCCCGATCGCGCTGCTTGCGGATTTCCTTCCACTCCCGCTCGGTAATGAGCACTTCGCGGGCCTGGCTGCCCTTGTACTCGCCTACCAGACCGGCGGCGGCCATCTGCTCGATCAGTCGGCTGGCGCGGGAGTAGCCGATCTCCAGGCGGCGTTGCAACAGGCTGACGCTCCCCCGCTTGCTGTGGACGATCAGGTCGACGGCCTTGTCGAACAGGGGATCCCGCTCGCCTATCCCATCCTCGCTGTCCGGACGCAACTGTTGCAATTCGTGGTGGAACTGCGGCTGGGCCTTCGACGCCAGATCCTTGATGACCGCGCGAAGCTCGTCCTCCTCGACATAGGTGCCCTGCGAGCGGACGAGCTTGGACTGACCGGGTGGGAGGAAGAGCAAATCGCCCTCGCCCATGAGCACCTCGGCACCATTCTGATCAAGGACGATCCGGGAGTCCATGCGGCTGGAGACGCGGAAGGCCATGCGGCAGGGCAGGTTGCTCTTGATGAGTCCGGTCACGACGTTGGCCTGGGGGCGTTGGGTGGCGACGATGAGGTGGACGCCGACGGCGCGGCTCTTCTGTGCGAGGCGGCTGAGGTGAAGCTCGACATCCTTGCCGCAGGTCATCATCAGATCGGCCAGCTCGTCGATGATGATGACGATGTAGGGTAGGTGCGTGGGGATCTGTAGCTTTTCCTGCTCGTTGGCGGGGGCGAAGCGTTCGTAGATTTTCTCCTTGCCGAGTCGGTTGAACGTCTTGATGTCTCGAACACCGGCCTCCGCGAGCAATTCATAACGCTCGTCCATCTTCTGCGTCGCCCATTCGAGAATCATCTCGGCCCGCTGCATGTCCGTGACAATCGGGCACATCAGGTGGGGGATTTGTTTGAATGCCTGCAATTCGACCATCTTCGGATCGATCAGGATGAGCTTGACATGATCCGGTCGCTGGGTCATGAGCACCGACATGACCAGCGTATTGATGGCGACGCTCTTGCCACTGCCGGTGGTGCCGGCAATGAGCAGGTGAGGCATGAGCGTGATGTCCTGGATGAGCGGATTGCCGCTGGCGTCCTTGCCAATGAAGATGGGCAGGGCCATCTTGGTGGGCTTGACGCCGCCGAGCATGATCAGCTCCTTCAGGCGGACCTTCTCCTTGTCGATGTTGGGCACCTCGATGCCGATCGTGTCCTTGCCGGCGATCGGCGCGACGACACGGACGGCGGGTGCCTTGAGCGCGCGGGCAATGTCGTTGGAGAGCGATCGGATCTGGCTGACCTTGGTGCCCGCGGAGAGTTCGAGCTCGAACATGGTGATGACCGGGCCGGTGTCGATTTCCACCACGCGGACGTCGATGCGGAATTCGAGGAGGGTGCGTTCGAGGATGTCGGCCATCTCTCGGACGACGGTCTCCTGCATCTCGTTGTAGTTCGTCTCCGGATCGTCGAGCAGGCTGAGCGGCGGCAGGACGTAGTCGCCGAGTTCCTTCGGCCAGACGCTCTTGGGGATCTTCCCCTCGCTGCGATCCTTGCCGAGCATGCGGATGATCAGATCGCGGTTGATCGGCGTGTCCGGGTCCGAGGCTTCTTCTTCATCTTCAACGTCTTCCTCGTCGTACTCGTCTTCCTCCTCGTACTCATCCTCCGCATCGTATTCCCCCTCTTCTTCCTCGTACTCATCGTCATCGGCATATTCTTCTTCACCAGGTTCGAACTCGGGCGCGTCGGCCAGTGCGGACTGGTTGCCGGCGCCGATCATGACGGGCGAGAGACGGGGGCCGACTCGACCGGCGTCGCGGAATGTGTGGATGATGTGAATCCATCGCCGGTGAAACCAGGCCACCGCGCGGGGCAGCATGATGAGGCACTCGTCGGCGGCGAGGAGAAAGCCGACGATGTAGGCGGCAGCAACGACGAGGGTCGCGCCGAAGGTCGACAGACTGTTTTTGAGTGCCGTGGCGACGGCGATGCCGAGGATGCCGCCTCGGCCTTCGACAAACCCCGTGCCGGCGTCGGGCTCAATGAGGGCAGCGGCGGCGGCGGTGATGGTCATGAGCACCAGCACCCCGGCGAGGCGAAGAGGAATGTCGCTGATCTTGCGGCGCATCAGTTGCAGACCCGCACCGAGCGAAAGCAGGAAGAAGAGCGGATAGACGCCGACACCGAGGGTGTACATCAGGTGGTACGCAAACCAGGCCCCGGCGCGACCGCAGGCGTTGTGGGCCGGATCGGCCTGTGGCCAGACGGCGGGATTGGGCCAGTCGACGACGTCGAATGTGAGGATGGCGACCCAGGCAAAGGCGCAGACCACGAGCACACCGACGAGTCGGCAGTTACGAAGCATCTGGGATCGTCGGTCGTCGGTCGTCACTCAGATTACGGCTTCTCTATCACGAGACGGCACGGCGATACCGGCTACGAGGGTTTTGGTTGATTCGTCAGATTGTGCTTGTCAGAGGGATTATCGGCAGGAATCGATTCGGGCTTGGGCGGGGTTCGAGGCGCTGAAAATGCACCGGCAAGAATTGCCGTCATCGGGTGGGTGGACCGGCAGTTACCCGCCTGATGTGTCATGCGGGGGCGACCGACCCGCTTGAGATCTCAATCCGTGATGTCAAGTCAATCTCGTGAAAACGGCTTGCACGTATTTCTCACGAGATGCGTGACGAAGGGGTGTGGCCTGTCAGAGCCGCGACCGTAAGGGAGCGGTCAACGCACGCTCTCGTAGAACGATTTCAGGACATCTGGATCATGACACTCTGTTGCTGTGGTGACGACTGTACGATTGCTGCTATTCAACGGTTACCGCTTCCTTACGGGCGCGGCTCTGATCGGGGCTCTTAAGTTCGTTCGCGCTCAATGTGAAGCCCGTTGAAACGGGCTAAATTGGAATAAATTGATCGATACACCGGCCGTAAACGGCCGGCCTGAAACCCGCCTTCGGCGGGAAAGGCCGCTGAAGCGGTCTACGTTCTTTTGCAACCCAGCACCGCTCGGGATACATTAACTCCTTAGCCAAAGTATGCACGCTCGTAGTCACACCCGATGACCCGAGGGAGACGATATCAATCCGATGACCCGACCCACCGCCCATGAGATACGGCAGCAGTTTGTCGACTATTTCGTCGACAAGTGCGGACACACCTTTGTCCCATCCAGCCCGTGCGTGCCATCAGATGATCCGACGCTGATGTTCACCAACGCGGGGATGAACCAGTTCAAGGATGTCTTTCTGGCAACGGGGACGCGGCCCTACACCCGGGCAACAAACACGCAGAAATGCATTCGCGCCGGCGGCAAGCACAACGACCTCGACGACGTCGGCCACGACACCTACCACCACACCTTCTTCGAGATGCTGGGCAACTGGTCCTTCGGCGACTACTTCAAGAAGGAGGCGATCGCGTGGGCGTGGGATCTGCTGACGAATGTCTGGGGGTTGGACAAATCGCGGCTCCACGCAACCTATTTCCAGGGCGACGCGGCCGACGGTCTCGAACCCGACGACGAGGCCGCGGAATTGTGGCGAAGCGTCACGGACATCGACCCGTCAAACATCCACCCCGGCGACAAAAAGGACAACTTCTGGGAGATGGGCGACACGGGTCCGTGCGGGCCGTGCAGCGAGATTCACATCGACCTGACGCCGGACGGCAGCGGCGCGGCCCTGGTGAATGCCGGTGATGCGCGGGTGATCGAAATCTGGAACCTGGTGTTCATCCAGTTCAACCGCGGGCCGGACGGCACGCTGACGCCGCTGCCGGCCAAGCACGTCGACACCGGCATGGGCTTCGAACGGAT
>CAYXGR010000085.1:4428-6382 GCA_964464525.1 uncultured Planctomycetaceae bacterium | reverse complement strand
TCGCCGATCACATCCGTTGCCTCACGTTTGCCCTGACAGACGGGGCAACGCCGAGCAATGAGGGGCGTGGCTATGTCCTGCGACGCATCCTGCGCCGTGCGGTTCGCTACGGTCGTCAATATCTCGGCACGCGCGAACCGTTTCTCCACCGACTCGTGCCCGTCGTCGGAGAGACCATGGCCGGTGCCTTTCCAGAATTGAAAACAGCGACGGATCGTATCGTGTCGATCGTCCGCGACGAGGAGACGTCCTTCGGCAGAACACTCGAACGCGGGATCACGCTCTTCAACGAGGCCGCAGACTATGCGGTCAAGCATCATCACGGACGGATCGGCGGCGAGGCCGCGTTCAAGCTGCACGACACCTTCGGCTTCCCGATCGACTTGACGGAACTGATGGCCCAGGAACGCGGACTGTCGGTCGACATCGGCGAGTATGAGCGGCTGATGGAGGCGGCACGAGAACGTGCCCGGGGTGTGAGTAAGAGCGTTTCAGCACAAATGACGCTCGACATAGAGGGCACCCTGCCCACAACAGACGATTCGCCGAAATATGACGCGCTGACGCTGGAGGCAAACCTGATCGGTTTCGTGCGGGACAATCGATGGCATGACTCGGGCAGCATCGAGACCCGAGACGAAGTCGGGTTGGTTCTGAACCAAACCTGCGCCTACGGAGAACAGGGCGGACAGGTGGGCGATTCCGGGATGATCACGAAAAGTTCCGGATCCTTTCGCTTCGAGACGACAACGCGGCTCGGTGATACTGTCTTGCATTTCGGCCGGGTCGAATCGGGCAACCTCGAAGTGGGTGACACGGTCCGGGTCAAGGTCGATTCGAATCGGAAGAAGATCGTCAAGAACCACACCGCCACCCATATCCTCAACCACGCCCTCCGCGAAGTGCTGGGCGACCATGTGCAGCAGAAGGGATCGCTCGTCGATCCCGACAAGACCCGCTTCGACCTGTCGCACAACGCGCAGATCAGCGAGGACGAACTGGCCCGCATCGAGGAAGGCGTCAACCGGCAGATCGAGGAAGATCGCGAAGTTTATACGCAGGTCGTCGATCAGGCCGCGGCCCGTGAGATCAACACCCTGCGGGCGGTTTTCGGCGAGAAGTACCCCGATCGGGTGCGCGTCGTGTCGATCGGCGTGCCGGTTGAAAAGCTTCTGGCCGAACCGAAAAACCCTGAGTGGATAAATATTTCCGTAGAGTTCTGCGGGGGAACACACCTGCGGCGGACGGGCGAGGCCGGTCGGTTTCGGTTGATCGAGGAATCCGCCGTGGCCAAGGGCATCCGCCGGGTAGTGGGTATCACCGGTGAGTGTGCCCGGGATGCCGAGAATGCGGCGACTGGACTGGCCCGACAACTCAAGGAGGCCGCCGGCGTGGAGGATGCCGCCCTGCACCAACGCATTGCCGAGATCACCGTCGCCATGAACAAGGCCGTACTGCCGGTGGTCGAGAAGCTGCGGCTCCGCGCAGACCTGGCCAACCTGCAACAGAAGGCCAGAAAGCTCGCCAAGCAGGCGGAAAAGGCCGGGGCCGCCGATGTCATGGGCCGGATCGACGACCTGCTCAGCGCCGCCGAGAAACTCGGCGATACGCACCTGATCACCGCGAACCTCGGCACCGCGTCGGTCGATCAACTCCGCGCCGCCGCCGACTCGCTTCGTACGCGGTCCGGCTCCGCCGCCGTGTTTCTCGCCGCCGAAAGCGGCGGCAAGGTCGTGCTGCTCGCGGCCATGACGAAGGATTTGATCGGCCGCGGCATCAAGGCGGGCGATCTCATCAAGACGGTGGCGCCGACCGTCGGCGGCAAGGGGGGTGGGCGGCCGGACATGGCCCAGGGCGGGGGACCGGACGCGGCGAAAATCGACGACGCAGTGCAAGCGGCAGGCGCGTGGCTGGCGGAGAAGGTCGAACCGTCGAAAAGTCAAAACGTCAAAAA
>CAYXGR010000085.1:0-4328 GCA_964464525.1 uncultured Planctomycetaceae bacterium | reverse complement strand
TTATGCGCTCATCTGTTGATCTTTTCGGGGCGCCGGGGCGCCGTGAAGAAGACCCTGCGTGCTCAAGTCTTCGTCGAGATCAGGCCAGTGAATGCCATAACCACCGCCGCAGGTCTGCCAGTTGGCGCGCTGCTGCGGGCTTGCGTGCAGCAGCCGCGGATACCACGCCAACGGAACCGTGATGGTACGACCGTCGGCCAGGTCCACGCTCAAGGTGTCGTCGCTGAGACGGACGTCTGTGACACGCTCACCGGGTTTAATGTCCGAAGTAGTCATCCTACCAACGCTCGCAAATGCTTTTGCCCTGCATGAACAAATGCAAATAATCCCGCCCACCCGCCTTGCTGTCGGTGCCCGACATGTTAAAACCGCCAAACGGCTGAACGTCCACCAACGCCCCGGTGCACTTGCGGTTGAAATACAGATTGCCGACGTGCAGCTCGTGGCGGGCCCGTTCGAGGTGGACCCGGTCATTGCTGTAGATCGCGCCGGTCAGGCCGTACTCCGTGCCGTTGGCGATGTCGAGCAGTTCGTCGATGCCGCGGCCTTGGATGACCGCGAGAACCGGGCCGAAGACTTCCTCCTGCGCGAGCCGGGCATCGGGGCGGATGCCGGTAAAGATCGTCGGCGGGACATAATAGCCCCCGCTCGGCACCGACGCGCCGCCGAGCACCTGCGTACCCTCTTTCTTACCGATCTCGATATAGCTGTTGATCTTATCCAACGCGGGCTGATCGATGACCGCGCCCATGAAGAAGTTTTCGCTGCCGGTCGTGTTTCCGATCGTCAGCTTCTTCGCCCGCTCGACCACCTTCTCCACCAACACGTCGTGAACCGTTTCGTCGACGATCAGCCGGCTGCACGCCGAACATTTCTGCCCCTGAAAGCCGAAGGCCGCGGCGACAACACCCTCGGCCGCGGCGTCGATGTCGGCGGCATCGGTCACGACGATGCAGTCCTTGCCCCCCATCTCCAGGATCGTCCGCTTCAGCCAGATCTGATCGGGCTGCACCTTCGCCGCCTTCTCGAAGATGCCCGTGCCCACCTCGCGCGAGCCGGTGAAGGCGATGAAGCGCGTGCGGGGGTGTTCGACGAGCGTATCGCCGATCGCCCCACCCGAGCCGGGGCAGAAGTTGAGCACACCGGGCGGCAGCATCACCTCCTCCATTACCTCCACGAACTTGGCGGCAATGACCGGAGCGGTGCTGGCGGGCTTGAGGACGACGGTGTTGCCGGTCACGATCGCCGCAGTGGTCATGCCCGCCATGATGGCCAGCGGGAAGTTCCACGGGGGGATGATCACGCCGACTCCTAGGGGGATGTAGCGCAGCTCGTTCTCCTCACCGCCATATGGGGTGACGGTATGGGGGCCGCCGAGGCGCATCATCTCGCGGCCGTAGAACTCGAGGAAGTCGATGCACTCGCATGCATCGGCGTAGGCCTCGATCCACGACTTGGATTCCTCATAGACCATCCACGCACTGAACTCATAGACGCGGCGCCGCAGGATGGCGGCGGCCTTGATCAGGTAGCGGGCACGGACATCGGGATCGACGCGGGACCAGCTCTGGAAGGCCTCATCGGCGGCACGAATCGCCCCGACGGCCTGGTCGGAATCGGCCTTGGCGACCTGGCCGATGATTTGGGCCGTGTCGGCCGGGTTGATGGATTCGATGTGTTGGGCCGTGTCGATGCGCTCGCCCGCGATGCGCAGGGGATAGGTGCGGCCAAGTTGGGCTTCGACCAGTTTGAGGGCCGCGACCATTTTATGCTTCGGGCCGTCTTCTGCGAAGTTGACGTAGGATTCGGGTTTGAAGGGAGTCAGCATGGTTCTTCTCCGAGGGTTGAAACGCCAATGCGATCCGGATCGATCGCACCCTTTTATACCAGAACCACCGCCCCGCCGCGATGAAGCCGGACAGTGTCGGAAATCTCCGAAGGAAAAGGGTTTACCGACGCATGGACGCTGACTATCATCCGCACCGTCAGTGCCACAACATCAGAGCCGCGAACGTGATCAGGGCCGCGACCTCGATCAGAGCCGCGACCGTAAGGGAGCGGTTACCGTCCGAACCCTACAGAACCATCCCGCCGCACCGGGAGGATAAGGGAGCGGTCCGCGACACCAGAACCGCTTGACCCATCGACGGCTTATTGGAACAAACCATGAACGAAGATCCTGCCCCTGTAAGCGAAGAAAATGAACTGAAGGATGCCCCCCCTTTTCTAGCGCGCGTCTTCGTGACCGGCGGCTCGGGATTCGTCGGCCGGTCGATCGTTCGAGAACTGATAGCCCGCGGGCATAGGCCGGTCTGTCTGGTGCGGGATCGGCAACGGTTTTTGGAGCGTATGTCTGATCTACCGGCGGATCGGCTGGAGGCGGTAGCGGGCGATTTGTTCGACGACGCCGCCCTGACCAAGGCCGTCGATGGGGCCGAGGCGGCAATACATCTGGTGGGCATCATCACCGAGCGACCATTTGCAAAACAGACGTTTGAGCGGATTCACCTCGAGGGGACGCGACGAATTGTCGACGCCTGCAAGGCTTCGGATACGCGGCGCACTGTACACATGTCGGCCCTCGGCGCCCGGCCCAACGCCGTCAGCCGCTACCATCAGACCAAGTGGGCCGCGGAAAACCTGGTCCGCGACAGTGGTCTGAATTGGACAATATTTCGGCCGAGCATCATCCACGGGCCCCAGGGCGAGTTCATGCGCATGATGCGGCTTTTCATGTGTTCGGCGACGGTACAGACATTAGGGGTTCTTCCCGCCCCCTTCCCGATCATCCCCTACTTCGGCGACGGGCAGCATCGCGTGCAACCGGTCTCGGTCAAGGACGTGGCCCACTGCTTCGTCGCGGCCCTGAGCCAACCGGAGACGATCGGACAAGCCTATGAACTCGGCGGCCCGGAGGCGATAAGCTGGAAGGAACTCTATCGCACCTGTCGCGCGTTGATGCCGGACGCGAAACACTGGAAACCGATGATCTCTCAGCCGGTCTGGGCGGCGAAGCTGATGGCCCGCACGCTGATGCGGCTGCCGATTCTCCCGCCCGCGCTGCGGTTCGACGTCGGGCAGGTACAGATGTCGCAGGAGGACGCGGTGTGTGACATCGCCCCGGTGGAGCGGGTGTTTGGCATGAAACTGCGCGACTTCCGCGAGGAACTCGCGTCCTATGCCGGGCAGATTGAATGATCATGTATTTCGGATTGAAGACAAGGGCGAAGGGGGTGCATGGTCAAGCGTAATTCGCTTGCTCGCTGGAGCAAGCGAGTTACGCTTGGCCATGCGAAGAAATTCCCGACGTGTATGGATTTCAAAACATCACTGACTCACTATCATAGACTGGAAGGCAAATGTATCATGGAAAACATCTCCGTTCTTGACGTCATCATGCGTTGGCTGCACCTGATCGGGGCAATCGTGGCGGTGGGCGGTTCGGTCTTTGCCCTGTTTGTGTTGCTGCCCTCCATCAGCGGACTGTCGGAAGAAATTCGCTCCGAAGTATACGAGAGTGTCCGATCTCGATTCTCGAAGCTGTTCATGTTCGCTATCACGGCGCTATTGATTTCGGGTTTCTACAATTATCTTGGCAATGAGATGTCGAGACATGAGGGGCAAAGCGCCTATCACATCCTGATGGGAATCAAGATCATGTTGGCGATGGGTGTGTTTTTCCTGGGCAGTGTGCTTTTGGGGCGATCGGCGGCGTTCGAGGGGATCCGCCGCAAGCGCAAGCGATGGATGGTGCGTAACATCCTGCTCGCCCTGCTGATCGTCGCCCTCGCCGCCGTGCTCGCGAAAATGCCGGATGGGGGAATGGCGAATCACGAAAAGCAAACGACGAACATCGATTCGTAGGATCCGCCGTGCCGGACTGCCTGCGCGCAGGGACGGACGCGATTGAAGGAAAGCCGTCCGCTCATATCACGGATTACACAACAGACGATATTGAACAGCATTTGCCCCGCTGGATCAGAGGCCCGTGAGATCGAGCTGCCCGGTCAGCAGCTTGAGGACCAGATTGATGATGAAAAATATGCCAAACGAACCCAAAAAACCGCCACCGCCAATTCCGAAAGGTAACATGGCATCTCCTTGTAGAAACTTCAGGTTGGTATCTCGCTGAACCCGTTCATCAACCAGCCCGGATTGTTCCGGGCTTGCCCCCGATTATGGAAGCCGAAATCTGGTAGAGAGCCGCGAACAGGCCCGGCAGTATCCCCGATGAACAGCAAGGGTGCAACCGCAGATCGGCTAGCCCGCATTTCTCACAAGATATTGGGTGAAGGGCCGCTTCCATCAGAGCCGCGACCGTAAGGGAG
>CAYXGR010000084.1:3763-10668 GCA_964464525.1 uncultured Planctomycetaceae bacterium | reverse complement strand
CACCGGTTGGAAACCGGTGCCACAGGGAATTGCACTGCTTGAAGCAGTGGCACACTTTCATATCAGAATAGCGGCGATGCGTTGGGCGGCGCGGCCGTCTTGGAGGGGGTCTTTTTCCCGGGCGGCGGTCGGTTTTGAGAAAGGGCGGGCGATTTCGCTAAGGATGCGGTCCTTGTCCGCGCCGACGAGGACATTCCAACCACTTTCGACCGTCTCCACCCATTCGGTCTCCTCGCGAAGTGTGATGCAGGGGATGCGGTGGAAACAGGCCTCCTTCTGGACGCCGCCGGAATCGGTGAGCACCTTGCGGGCATTCCTCAACAACATCAGGAAATCGAGATAGCCGAGGGGTTCGGTGAGGCGGACGTGGGGGGTGCTTGCCAGCGTGTTGTGGAGACCGGCGGCTTGGAGGTGCTTCGCCGTGCGGGGGTGCAGCGGGAGGACCAGCGTTTCGTCGGCTTCGACGAATGCCTCGACGATGGCGCGGAGGTTGGCGGGGTCGTCGGTGTTACTCGCCCGGTGGACGGTCGCTAACAGGTAGGCTCCGCGTTTGAGCTGGAGGCGGTTCAGGATCTTCGACTCGGCATCTGCCCGGTCGGCGGCCTCGATGGCGGCGTCGAACATGACGTCGCCGACGAGGTGGACGCCGCGCGTGATCCCTTCGCGGCGGAGGTTTTCGACGGCGGTCTGCGTTGGGCAGAAGAGGAAGTCGCTGACGCAATCGGTGAGGATGCGGTTGATCTCCTCGGGCATGGCACGGTTGAAACTGCGGAGACCGGCCTCGACATGGGCGATGGGGATGCACAGCTTCGCGGCCGTCAGTGCGCCGGCGAGGGTTGAATTGGTGTCGCCATAGACGAGGACGCGGTCGGGGCGTTCGTCGAGTAGGACGCGTTCGAGGGTAGCGAGCATGTCGGCGGTCTGGCGGGCGTGGGAGCCGGAGCCGACTTCGAGGTTGTGGTCGGGGGCGGGAATGTTGAGGCCCTGGAAGAAGATTTTCGAGAGTTCGTAGTCGTAGTGCTGACCGGTGTGGACGAGGATTTCGCGGTGGTCGGCCCGTAGGGCGCGGGAGAGGGGCGCGGCCTTGATGAACTGCGGGCGGGCGCCGACTACGGAGAGGATCTTCATGGTGTGGGAGGATAGCAGAAACGACGAAAAATCAAAACGTCAAAAAGTCAAAATTAAATCAAAAACAAAAACAAAACAGCGGTGTTTGGATGAGTGAGTGGTGTGTCGGCATGCTTACCCGTCACGGTGAGGCTGTGACGTGTAAGCATGGCACCCGGAAACGACAACTGCCTTCCACCACCCCTCCGGGGTGGGGATCGCGTTGGGCTTCTGCATCCACGAGTTCCGCTCCGGCTGCGCCGTTGCTTCACTCGTGGCTACAGCCTATGACCCCTCCGGGGTCAGTGTTGCGGGTTGGAGTTGACCGTCTTTCAGACGATAGGTGAGGGCGCAGCGGGGGCATTTTATTTCAGACTTGAAATCGGAGAGGACCTGGCCGCACTCGCAAGCCCAGCCTTTTTGGCGGGCGGGGATGCCGACCATGAGGGCGTAGTTGGGGACGTCGCTGGTGACGACCGCGCCGGCGGCGATCATCGCGTGGCGGCCGAGGGTGTTGCCGCAGAGGATTGTGGCGTTGGCGCCGATGGATGCACCATACTTGACGAGCGTCTTTCTATAGTGCTCGCTGCCGCGCTGCGGATGTTTGCAGCGGGGGTCGAGGATGTTGGTGAAGACCATGGAGGGGCCGCAGAAGACGTAGTCCTCTAACTCGACGCCTTCGTAGACTGAAACATTATTTTGGATCTTCACGTGGTTGCCGATTTGAACGCGGTTGCCGACATTGACGTTCTGGCCGATGCTCACCTCTCGGCCGATCTTTGCGCCTGATTGGATGTGCGAGTAGTGCCAGATCTTTGTGCCTTCGCCGATTGTGACATGCTCATCCACAAAGCTGGATGGATGAACGAAATAGGGTTGGTCTTCATTCGAGACGGGGTTCGCGTGACCGTTCGATGATCGGTTGTGATCGAGCTTGATCGCCTCGCCGGAGTGGAGGCTCTGACCGGCGCGTTCGAGAATCTCCAGGACTGCGACGGCGGTGTCGGCCCTGGCGATTTCGACGGGGGCGCCGTCGAGGTGGCCGACGAAATATCGCAGCTCCTCGGTGAGGGGCATCTGATCCTCGTAGGCGATGCGTTCGGTCGGACCGTCGCGTTTGATCGGCTCGCCTCGGACCCAGTCGATGCCCTTTTCATAATATCGAATACACTTGTCGGCGGCGGAGTCCTCGAAGGAGAGCATGCCCTTGGAGCCGATGACGACGAGGCGATGCTCCTTGAAGGGATGGAGCCAGCTTACGAAGATGTGGCCGACGATGTTGTCGGGATAGGTCAGGACGGTCAGGGTGCTGTCGTGGATGCGGGGCTGGACGAAGGCGCCGCCTCGTGAGAAGACTTCGAGCGGTGTGCGACCGATGAAGTATTGGAAGATGGAGATGTCGTGGGGGGCGAAGCTCCAGAGGATGTTCTCCTCGGTGCGGACGGTGCCGAGGTTGAGTCGGTTGCTGTAGAGGTATTGGAGCTTGCCGATCTTGCCGGTGTCGATCATTTCCTTGATCCGGCGAACGGCGGGGTGGAAGAGTAAGACGTGGCCGACCATGAGGTTGACTTTGTTCTCTTCGGCGAGCGACTTGAGGGTGCGGGCGTCCGTGGAATTGAGCGTGAGGGGTTTTTCGACGAGGACCGGCGCCGGGCTCTGTAGAATGCGCCGGGCCAGCTCGAAGTGGGTTTCGGCGGGGGTGGCGATGGTGTAGCCGTCGAAGCCGGCGGCGAGGGCGCCGTCGAGATCGTTGAATGTTGGAATCGAGGGATGGTCGGCGGTGATTTGGGCGCGGACATCCGGGTTGGGATCAACGACGGCGGCGAGGCAATTCAGCCCCTTTAATGCCCGGACATGGTTCATCCCCCAGCGACCGGCGCCGACGACGCATACCTGTTTGCTCATCCTGGTTCCGATCGATATCGTCTGACCACATAAACGGAGAAGCCGGTTCCCCCGGGAAATGATCAGACAATGCAACGCGCGTGTTGTCAAGGGGGGAACTATGAAAAAGTCAAAAAGTCGAAACGTCAAAAAGTCAAAATAGAAGAAGAAAAGAAAAAGAAGAAGAAGAAGAAAAAACGGCTTTCTCCCGAGTTAAGCAGGCTCTTCCCTTGTGCGCCGACCGCTTCCTTACGGTCGCGGCTCTGATTGGAAATATGGAACGAAAACATTTACTGACGCTGATTCGTATTTTTGTGCCGGCGGTGCTGCTGTCGATCGTGCTGTGGATGCAGGATTGGGGGGAGCTGCGCGGGCTGATCGTTCGGGCCGACTATGGACTGCTATTGTGGGCGTTTGTGCTCTATCTCATTGCTGTATTCTTACAGGGGTGGAGATGGCACGTTCTGCTTTCGAGTGACGGAGATCCCTGGCCATTCGTTCGATTGCAACGCGTTCATTTTATCGCCCTGTTCTTCGACCTCTTCACGCCGGGAAAGATCGGCAGCGACGCGTATCGTGTTACCGCGATGCGCCGGGCGGGAAAGAACGCTCACACGATCAGCTCTATCGTCGCACTACGCATCCACGGCTTCGCGGTAGCCGTCCTGTTCGCTGCGGTCGCGGGGAGCGTCGTGCTTGGTGCGAAACATGGATGGGTCTTCGTGATCGTCACCATCGCGGCGCTCGTGCTTCTCGGTGCGGGTCTCATGATCGCGATCCATCGATTCGGGGCGGTGGGCGCATCCTATCTCCTGTCTCAATCGGGCATCCGGCAACGGATCGGCTATCACCTGAACCGGGCGATCGAGGCCTTCAACGCCATTCTCTCGCACCGCCGCGTGATGCTCATATCGAGCGTGTTGGCCGTCTTTTTCATGCTCGCCATCGTGTGTGTCTATGCCGCCGCGGGTCATGCTTTTCACATGAATCTGCGGTTCGTGAGCTACCTGTCCGCGGTTCCGATCTTTCTCGTGGCCTCGGTGATCCCCATCACAATTCAGGGACGTGGGTTGACCGAGGTGCTGGCCATCGCCCTGTGGGCCGAGGGGCCGAGTGGGGCGACCGCCGAACAGGTGGTGCTGACGTGTCTGGCGGTCTATGCGGTTCAACTGGGGCAGGGGTTGATCGGTGGTCTGGTGTGGGGGGTGGAAACGTGGAAACGTCAAAACGCCGAAACGTCAAACTAAAATAGGAAGAAGAAGAAAAGAAGAAGACATGGGAAGGGATTCCCATGTGGGAGGGACCGAGAAGGGATTCTCGGTCCAGCATCACCTTGTTCCCACTCGCTGGCGCTCGGGGCTCGAATTGTTTCCGTGATCCCATGGGGCGGGGTTACGTATCGACGGGGTGCATGACAGGTTATACTGGCGGCGCGTCCGTCTACGATGGATCGCATTTTTCGATCAACGCCAAACAGACAGTTACCCTCACTCTGGCAGGTTTGAACATGTTGGACCCACTTCTGAACATCGGCACGCTTCTCGGCGCCTTGCTTGAAATCCTTGGAACCACGATTGGGGCGTTTTTTCTGCCCTTCAGCTCGTTGATCCTGAATCCCATCTTTCAATTCTTTGGATTGTTCACCGCGTGATGGGGGGGGACGGGAAAACGCCAAAACGTCGAAACGTCAAAATAATAGAAGAAGAAGAAACAGACGAAGGGGCTGAGGGGCGGGGAGGGATTCATACTTGATTGAGCGGGGACCGCTTCCTGACGGGTGCGGCTCTGAATGCATGGCTCGGATTGGATACCCATGATGGGTGAAGAGCGTGGTCTCCATTCGTTGAATCACGCGATCAACAGATGGGTCTGATGACCCATCCTATGTTTGATTCGCCACTGCCAAGGCACGATCCTTGTGGATCGTGCCTTGACAGTGCCACCCGATCGTGGATTTGGATAACGCCGGAATTTTCAGGGTGTCTTTTTTCCGGGCGGGTTGAATTCGGTATTGTGGGGATAGACGAGGGCGCCGCAATTCGGGCAGGTGGTCGGGCCTTTTTTTCCCAGGTAATCATTCAGGATGACGTAGGTCGGATCGGTCGCCTGCTTGCCATCCTTCACGCAGAAGCACTGCTCGGCGCGGTAACCGGTTTTTTTGCCGGAATGGGGCGATTGAATCGGCATCTTTTCGCCCATCTGGGGAACGTGTTTGAATGTCTTTCCCGTCTCGGCGCACATGTACACGACCGGAGGCGTATTCGGAACCGGATCCTCGGCTGTGGTCATGGTAACTGTGACCGTTCGGTAGACCAGATAGCCCGCCGCCCCGAAGAGAACGACAAATACGCACACCCCCAAGGCCCCGGACAAGGGACCACCGGATTTCACGGCGCTGCTCGTTTCTACCGTCGAGACATCGCTTTCCGGAGGATCGTTCGATACGTTTTCGGAATCCAAGGGGCTACCTCCCTCTAAGTCATAACACTCGAATCCAGATTTTACCCTATAGTACCGAACCCTGGAGGAAAAAACCACCGGGAGATTGGGAATTGACGGGGCCGGTGGATTTGGTGGGTCTCATGCCAGAAACAGTGGCACACGGGTTGCGCTGGAGGGTTCCGCGTGTTGGGCATGCTTACCGGTCCCGATAAGGCCGGGGCGTGCAAGCATGGCACCCGGCTTGTGCTCGGACTCAGACGCCATGGCCGCGCTTTGCTTGGCCATGCCACCCGAAATCCGGAGCTTCGATCGGTGGGGATCAGATGGTTTCGGCCTGTTCGGCCTGGAGCCAGCCATCCTTTCCGTCCGGCAGTTCGATGTGATACCACTGGTTGGCCTCGACATCCTCTCGCTGCTCCAGAATCCGGAATTCGACCCCTCGGGGCAAGGGGCGGTCGAGCTGCGGCTGATAGCCGGCGCCATTTCCTTTTCGCAGGACGACGGCATCCGCGATCGTGACGCCCTCGGGGCGATATCGCGCGGCATAGGCATCCCAGGCGACACTGATGCCCGTGGCCAGCGCAATCGCCGCACAGAGCCACGCGAACCCTCCGATGACGCCGAGTCTCTTGCGCGTCAGCAGACGAACCAATAGCAGCAGCCAGAAGACGACGTAGGCAGTGAGCGCCGTCCACGCGCGTCCGCTCGGAGGGGTTTCGAAATGCCAGAAGAAGATTGTCTGCGTGATCGCCTTGCCGGCGGTGGGTTCGATCCGTACCTCGCACAGGCTTCTCGCGAATGCGAGATTTCGTCGAACGTCGATATTATTCGGCAGCAATCGCAAGGCGCGCCGGTAGTCGGCGATCGCCCGGCCGATCTCGCCGAGTCGCATGCGGGCATTGGCGGCGTTGTAGTACAGATAGCCGTTTTGGAAATCGGCCCGCATCAACGACTCAAAACCCTCGAGGGCCTCTCGATACAGCCGTTGTGCCTTTTCACCGGACTGATCCCGAATGGCGACGGCCTCGTCGAATCGGCGGAGCGCATTTTCGAGCGTCTGTCGGGGCGACGGGGGCGTAGAACGAGGGGCTGCGGCAGCGGTGGACTGCCCCATCGCTGCGATCAGAATCAGGATGACGAAGGAGCGACTGTTCATTTCAAATCGCACCGCTCCAATTCGTCTATCAATCTTCGGGCGTTTGCTTCCAACGTGCTGTCTTCAATGGCAGCGCCGCCCGCGTATCGGGCCTGCTCCAGAGATGACAGAAATTCCTCCACGGCGACGCGCGTCTCCTCCGGGACGTTGCGCTCGATCAGGAGCGCGCGGGCATCGGTGCAGGTGAGACCGGCGGCGGGGACATTGCATCGGTCGGCGATGTAGGTCAGGACGAGTCCGTAGACGGCCGAAGGATTCTGGCTGGATCCGCGAAGTGATTTTTTCGCATTGCGATAGGCGAATCGGCGTCGGCGGA
>CAYXGR010000084.1:0-3663 GCA_964464525.1 uncultured Planctomycetaceae bacterium | reverse complement strand
CTGGATCCGCGAAGTGATTTTTTCGCATTGCGATAGGCGAATCGGCGTCGGCGGAGGGCGACATCCTCGCGAAACCGTTCGGAGCGCCGGGTCACGAACCAGGTGACGAGATACACACCTGGAAGTAAGGCCAACAAAAGCACAGTAACGCTACCGAACCCACCGGATTGATCGGCGAGAAGGGCGTCGGCGTTTGTGAAGTTGGCCTGTAATCCGTCCATCGTCTCGACGAGCGGTGTGAGGACGGCGGGGGCGGCGACAGCCGACTCGCCGCTGGTGGCGAGCGTCAGACGCTTGACCGGCAGAGGGTGGATGGGAATCGGGTCGCTCCATTCGGTTTCATAGCGTCCGAGCTTCGGGTCGAAGAAGCTCATCGGGATCGGCGGGATTTCCTTCACGTCTTCGCGCAGGGCACGGATCGTGACGGAGAAGATTTTGCGCTCGAATTGGACCTCTCCGGCGAGGGATTCGCCGGATATTTCAAAATCGCGCACCATCGCCGGGATCTGATCCAGCCTTGGGGCACCAACGCGTTCGAGCGAGGACTCGCCGTTGATGACGAGGGTGAGGGTGATCGGATCGCCGACGGGGGCCTCGGTCGGCTTGGCGGTGGCGTAGATTGAGAAACGGCCGACGGCTCCGTTGTAGTCGGGCGGGCGGCCGTCGAGGGGGATGGGCTTGGCCACGAGATCCGGTGTTTTCGGAGCGGCCCGGAGGCGGCGGGGATTTCGGAGGTGCTGATAGCCCCGCAGGAAGCTGCGGCCGACTTCGGTGGGATAGTTCCAGGCGATGAGGATGTCACCGCGTTCGAGCGGGCCAGCGTTTTTAGGATAGATGATTGTCTTCCATATATAGACGAAGTAGTCTATTTTCACGCCCTTTTCGGTGGTGTGGGTGTCCTTGCGGACCATGGGGTTTTGGGCCGCGGCACCCTCGAAGACGCCGTATCGAGAGGCCGGGTTGATGCCGAGGTGCCAGGTCGCGCTTTCGTCCAGGGTGCCGATGCCGCGCTGGCGGTATTGGCGAACCCAGATTTCCAGGGTCAGTTCGACCGGTTCTCCGACGTAGACGGTCTTGCTATCGGTCACGATTTTGCACATAAGGTTGGACGTGCCGCCAGACTTTCCTACGTGGACGATGAAGGGTTGCGTTCTGCTCGGTGTGCCGGCGCCCTTGAGAACAAAAGGGGGGACCGTCAATCGGCCGGTGCGCAGCGGTCGAATGTCAAAGGTGTAGGTGTGCTGGACACTGCTGCTGAATCGGCCGTTGTTCCAGCTCTGCCGGCTGAAGACGGCCGGCTGGGCCTGCCCCGGTGTCAGGCGGATTTCGAAATCGTTCGACTTTTCCGGCATCGGCGTTGTCGCCTGCTTTGGATTGTTGACGACGATCTGAATCGTGAGCACTTCGTCGATGGCGCACTTCCGGCTGGATATTTCCGCGCGGAGCGTCTGTGCGGATGCCTGGCCCGTGCCGGTGACGAGGATCGCGATGCCGATCAGGATGTTTCGCCAATCACGCATGGATGAAACCCTTACCAATCCTTGTCGACCGGGATGCGCCCGCGTCGCCGCAGCATCTCCGCGCGCCGCTTCTCTCGCCGTTTTCGTTCAGCATCGCGTGCCTCTTGAAGCATGCGCATGGCCTGCTCCTTCGAGATTCGGATCATTGCAGCTTTCATATCTTCCCTCGATGCGTCGTCGGGTCGGGACGTGGGTTGCGGCGTGGTTTGGGTGGTCGGCTCCTCGCTCGGCTGAGTCGTAGCCTGCGTGGTTGGTTGCTGTTCCGTGGGTTGGGATGAGGCCTCCTGTTGTTCGGATGGTTGCGACGTGGGGGGTTGTTCGTCGGGCGACTGCTCTCCTTCACCCTCCTGATCCTGTTCATCCTGCTGCTCGCCTTCGGACGATTCTTGATTTTCTCCCTGCTGTTCGCCATCCTGTTCGTCTTTGCCGGGCTCCTGTTTGTCGCCCTGTTGCGAATCCTCTCCCTTCTCGGATTCGTCTCCCTCCTTCTTGTCGCCGGGCTGGGAGGTGGGTTCCTTTTTTTGCTGCTCTTTTTGTTGGGCCAGCACTTTCGTCAGATAGTCCCGGAAGCGTTGGGCCGATTCAGCGTTGTGCCGGGCGTCCGCATCCTCCGGCCGGAGTTGAAGGGCATCCTTGTAGAAGCCGATCGCGTGCGTCAAGTCGTTGATGGCCCGTTCGAGGTCGTCACTCTGTTTCATTGCCGCCGCGTGGGCGCTGCGACCGAGGTTGTATTTGGCCTTCGCCTCGAGTTCGGGATTGCCCGGCTTGAGGGCGTCTTGGAAGGCCGTCTCCGCGTCTTTGAAACGATCGAGTTTGTAGAGGGCGATCCCGCGATTGTAGGCCACCTCGGCCGATTCCGGGAGCGCATCTCCGGCCGCGTCGTAGGCAGCGAGGGCCTCATCGTATCGACCCTCGGCGAGATGGCGGTTGCCCTCCTTGATCCAGGCCGGTCCACCGCGCGGCTTCTCTTCCGCCTGTGCACCGGCTGTAAACAGGAGGATGGTACAAACGGTCGCAAGCCATGCGGTTTGAGGAATGATTCGTCTAATGGGATGAATCGTCATCGTGGTTTCTCGCACGTTCATCAGATGGGTCAGATGTCCCATCCTACTCAGTTTGCACGGCATCACATGGCCAAGCGTTGCTCGCTTGCTTGAGCAAGCGAGCGACGCTTGACCATGCCACCCACTTGGTCAAGCTCATGCCCCGGCTCATTCACACTGTGCCGTTCACACTGTTTCATTCATACTACTTGATTCACGCTACGTCGTTCGCGCATCAGGATCTCGATCATCATCAGTACCAGTGCTGCCGCGGCGAACCAGTGGAACCGGGCGTATCGCTGCTCTACCTGTTGCTCCGCCTCGGCCTGTCTCTGGAGCGGGGCGAGGCGCTGGGCGTAGATCCATTCCAGGGTTCGCTCCCGATTGGTCACTTGACCGCTTTCATGATATTCGCCACCGCCGGCCTGCGCAATGGCCTGCAACTTGGCCGGGTTCATCTTCGACCAGACCTGTTGGCTGTTGTACTGTTGAAACGTCTGGTGGCCGCCCTTCTGAATTGGCACCAGCGCGCCCTGATCGGCATCGCCGATTCCGATCGTAAACACGACAATCTTTTCTTCCATGGCCAGACCGGCCTCCATGACCGCCGAGGCGCCGTGATCCTCGCCGTCGGTGATGAGGATGATGGCCCGATCTCGGGGTTTGGGGCCGCCGAATGCCTTTCGGGCCGTCGCGAGTGCCTGGCCGAGGTTGGTTCCGCCCATGGGGGCGCTGTGGATGCCGACATCGTCCAGCATGAGCCGGTAGAACTCGTAATCATCGGTGAGCGGGGTCGTCAGTTCCGCCTTGCCCGCGAAGGTGACGAGGCCGATGGTCGTGCCGGCGAGGCGATTGAGCAGTCGCTTGATGTCATCCTTGGCACGATCCAGCCGCGACATGCCGGCGTCTTCCGCGAGCATGCTCTTGGAGACATCGAGGCAGATCATCAGATCGAGCTGGCGCTGGTGGACCTGCTCGTAGTAGGTGCCCCAGCGCGGACCGAGCAGGGACAGGGCGATCAGTAGCAGCGTAACCGTGATCAGTGCGGTCTTGACGATCTGCCGCCCCCGACTCACGCCCGGTGCGAGGATGGCCATCAG
>CAYXGR010000083.1:5792-10698 GCA_964464525.1 uncultured Planctomycetaceae bacterium | reverse complement strand
CGGTGCATGGCGCGGAAGGAATGGTCGGTGGTTGCCAGGTCGATGTACATGGCGGCTATTGTAGGCCGACCGCGATTGCCCTCAAGTCCAAGACGATTTCCGCGACCCGCGAACCAGGCGTAGGATGGGTCATCTGACCCATCTGTTGATCGTACGGATCAGCGAATGTTGCCCAGATCACCCATAGTGTGCATCCAATCCGAGCCCCGAGCGCAAGCGAGTGGGGCCGATGACCTACGGCCTACCCAGGAAGAACCCCACGCTGACTACGGGGCGCCGAATAATATCCACGTAGAGTATCATGGTCCCCAGTTAACCCCACATGAGGCGAGAGGGCTGAACAATTTCAGCGATTCGGCTACAATAGCAGCAATGAAGATTCCCGACGTGAACATTCCGGTGACAGCGGTCCGGATTCCGATGGAGTGGATCATGCGTGCCGAACGAGCGGTGGAAAAGGTTCGTGAGAGGCTACTTCGTACCTGTCGGGCGTTGGAAAGCGCCGGTGTACCCTACGTCGTGATCGGCGGCAACGCCGTGGCGGTATGGGTCGGCAGCAGGGACGAAGGGGCGGTCCGCAACACGAAAGATGTTGATGTGCTTCTGAACCGTGCCGACCTGTCAAGTGCCGAGAAGGCGATGTCGGCGGCTGGATTCGACATGGCTGAGGTTGACGGGATAACGATGTTTCTCGATAGAGCCGATCCGACGCCCAGCCGAGGCGTCCACGTCATCTTCGCGGGCGAAAGGATCAAACCATTCGATCCCTATCCCGCCCCACCAGTGGTCAAGGGAATCCGCAGCCCGGAGGGTGTGGACGCGATCGAGCTTCGCGAACTACTGATCCTGAAGCTCATCGCCTTCCGTCGGATCGATCAGGTTCACATCGCCGACATGATCCGCGTCGGCCTGATCGACGACGCCCTCGCCGAGCAGATCCCGCCGGAACTTCGCCCGCGCCTGGAAGAAATCCGGGCGGATCCGGATGGATGAGCGGTCTATACAGCGTGTGGTCAATAGTGATCTACGCGCCGGCGACTATGCCTCGTCGTGTTCGACCTTGTTCTCAATCTCCCCCATCTCGTCTATTTCCACCCGAATGCTATCACCCGGCTTCAGGAACTTGCCCAGCTCGGCGCCGCAGCCGGTGCCGACGGTGCCGCTGCCGAGGAGGTCGCCGGGGAAGAGGGTGCGGCTGGTGCTGGCGAAGGCGACCATCGACTCGAACGAGTGCTTGACCGTGCCGTAGCGGCCGTCGGTCCACTGTTCGCCATTCACGAAAGCCCGCATGCCGCAGGCGCCGAGGTCGGCGATCTCATCCTTTGTTACGAGGAACTTGCCGAGGGCGCTGCCGAAGTCCTTGCCCGGGGCCGGGCCCATGTTGACGGGCATCACTTTTGTCTGCCGCTGGCGGCTGGAGAGGTCGTTGAGAATCGTATAGCCCACGATCGCCTCGGCGGCCTGCTCCGGCGTCGCATTGCGGACCGGTCGGCCGATGACGCAGGCCATCTCGCATTCGTAGTCCATCTTCTCCTCGCCCTTCGGGAAGCGGGCGGTCATCCCGTGGCCGAGCATGCTGGTCGCGTTCGAGTTGTAGTAGCAGGGCACCTCGTACCACTCGGGCACGATGAAATCCAGCCCTCGCTTTTTGCGCATGGTCATCACGTGCTGCTCGAAGGCGTAGAAGTCGAGGTATTGCGACGCCCGCAGGACGCAGGGGCCGAAGAAGACCGACTCGGGATCTAACTCCGGAGAACCGGCGAAGAGACCGGCCAGCTCGTCGCGAAAGGCGGCCCACTCGTCGAGACCCGCGACGGCGGCGGTCAGCACGCCGGCGTATTGCGGGTCGCTGATGTCGTGGTGTTTCCGTGCCTTGTCGGTCACGTCGATGATTTTTCCATCGACGAGAAGACCGAGCATGGCATTGACCGGCACGCGCCGGGCGAGATCGGCCTCGCGTTCCTCGGCGGTACGATAGAATTGGCATAGCTTCATTGGTTCTTGTCCCCTTATGAATCCATCTCGCGCTGCGTCTGCATCGCGTCGAATAGTGCTCTGAAATTCCCCTCGCCGAAGCCCGCCGCGCCACAGCGTTGGACGAGTTCGATCAATAGCGGGCCGGCCTGGGGCCGGGCGAAGCGGCCGCCGCCATTCTTTGTGAATGCCTGCAATAGATAACCGTTCTGATCGCCGTCGAGCAGGATATCGCGCGATTTCAGGTCGTCGATCGACTGCGAGACGGGGCCGATCTTCCGCGACGCAATCCGCTGCGGCAGGGCCTCGTAGTAGGCTGCCGGCGCCGGCAGAAACTCGATGCCTTGCGATCGGCATTGGTCCACCGCCGCGAGGAGGTCCGAGACTTCCCACGCGAGATGGTGGATGCCCGCGCCACGGTGAGCCTCAATCGAAAGCTGCACCTGCGACCGATCGAACCGTGGTCGCAGCGGCTCGTTGAGGGCGATCTTCACGCCGCTCGACTCGTCCCACATGACGACCGACTTCAGGCCGGTGCCAACGCCGGGATGGACATCCTCGCTGTGGAACTGCACGTCCCACAGTCGTTTGAACCCCATGACGTGCTCGAAAAAGGCAATCGTCGGCATGAGCGTGCGCGTGTTGGCCGTCAGGTGGTCGATGCCGTTCAGGCAGAGCGGATTGCGTGATGCATCAAACTGACCGGTCGCCTCCATGCCCGGCCACTCATCCGATTTTGGCCGCTCGACGAAGCAGAGTTCGACGTCGCCGAGCGGCGTGGCGATGGCGAGTTCCTTCCGCGCGCCGCCTGCGACAGGCTCGGATCGGATAAAATCGATCGGCGTGGCGTTTCGCTCGACGAGGTGCTGTTCGGTTGCCGCGAGATCGTTGACGAGAAAACCGATCCGCGAGAGGCCCTCGGGGTGGCGATCGAGAATGCGCTCCACCCGCGAGCCGGGCACGACGGGCTCGGCGAGCACGAGATCGATTTCGCCGCACTGCAACAGATGTCGCCGGTAGCGCCGGGATTCGACATCCGCATCCGTGCTCTCGGCGACGCATTGAAATCCGAAGCCGCTCGTCAGGTAGGCGAACCACGGTTCGGCGTCGTGGACGCAGATTTCGAGGCTGTCGATGCGTTGGATTCCTAGATTTGTCGTGGCCATGACCGCACTCCTTGCGAAACCCCCCGAACCGGGCGGGATGGACCGATCCCGCATTGGGTGGGATGCTAACATGCGTCCGACGCGTCGTCGAGGAGATTCAGGGGAAGCCTGTTGAAATGGGCTGGGGGAGAAGGCGTGTTAGCGCGCATTTCTCACCGATTGTTCAGAGCCGCGACCGTAAGGGAGCGGTGGGTATGGACTCACAGCGATCCTGCTGTCGTCATTCCATCGGCAGAGTGTCATAATCCCGGTGTTCTGGAATCGTTCTGGGAGGGTGGGCGATGACCGCTCCCTTACGGTCGCGGCTCTGAAGGTCGCGGCTCTGAACCAAATATCTTGTGAGATAAGCGGATTAGAACCGATCGGGACCGGCCTGAAGCCCGTTACGCGGGGAATCCCCGTGAACGGGGCTGTTGGATCTCACAACGCAAACCTATCTCGGTGGGAGCTGTTTGATTTCACTGCTTGAAGCAGTGGCACGCGTATCGCATTGCTTGAGGCAGTTGCACATGCCGCTTTAGCGGTGTTTCCCGGCCGAAGGCGGGCTTCAGGCCGGCCGTTTACGGCCGGTAGGGCATCCCATGACCACTAGCCCGTTTCAACGGGCTTGCCCGATCACGGCATTGGGTCCGTGGCTCATGTTGCCGATCAAACCACATTTCGTAGACCGTTTCAGAGACGAATCCAATGTGCGTCTATAGAACCAGACGGCGAGCACGATCAGGATTTTGCACGCGGCGCTGATGTTTTGATTCCACCAATTATACAAATCAATAATATCGTATGTCCATTTTGGCGGCGATGTCATCAGAGAACCCATGTAAAGGCTCCCGTTGTTTCTCGCAAAGACAATATCGCTGGTCCAATAGAAGGCATCTATAATTTCACCGCACAGAATCAACGCAAGCGGAACGAAGGTGAATAACATGATCAGGCGCAACATCCGGGACTTGTCTGAGTCAACGGTGGACAACATGAATACCCAGAGCAACACGATGGACAATGGCTCACATATCCGGAGAAAGTTGACAACAACCTTCAATCCAAATACCCAATCATTGGACAAGATCGAAGGTGAGGCGTATGACCATCCCTGAAGAATCAAACCCTCCGTCAACAATCCCAGTAGAGCAATAACAACAATCACCCCGGCCAGGCGAGGGCGAAAACGATTCATCTTTTTCGCCAACAACCGAGTGATGACGAGGATAGCTATCAATTCAATGAGCTTCGAACCCGACGTACCATACACCCATGCCTTCACGGACCGATTGATCCACTGTCGGTTCGACAACTGAAGCGCATATCGCAATACAACATCGATTTGAATCCACAAGACTGTTTCAAGAAGAATCGCGGCGACGAGAATCGCCAGACCTCGGCGAATCGCCAGCGCCGCCCGACGGCTTGGGAGCCTGAAGCCGATGGGCAGGGCGGAGCGCCCCACGGGAAGTCCGCACTCCGTACAGATTCCATCACAAGCCTGGGTGCGAAGGTTGTAGCCGCAGCCGACACATTCCAGGTCGGATTCGATTCGTTGAGGATCGCCGGAGGACTCTTCGCCGTCAACGCGTTGTTCGAGCATGGGGATGATCCACTCAGCCTATCATGACAGTCTTCAGCCCCCATGAATCGGCGCCAGCTATCCGATTTCACTGCTTGAAGCAGTGGCACACACATCACACTGCTTGAAGCAGTGGCACACACATCACACTGCTTGAAGCAGTGGCACACACATCACACTGCTTGAAGCAGTGGCACACATA